>JBBSBG010000119.1:0-8353 GCA_038251495.1 Cytophagales bacterium | reverse complement strand
GGTAGTTATTCAACTTTGGTGATGACACTTTCAGGATCAGCCTATATTGCTGAGATTCCCGCCCAATCCACAACGGGAAAAATGGAATACTACATTGAAGTAACTGGCACGAATGGGAATAAATCTTATGAACCAGCCAGTGCGCCAGCCAAAGTATTGGATTACTTGTTGAACATAGATGTATTGCCGCTGCTGGTGATCAATGAATTTCTTGCTTACAATACATCATGCTGCCCTGATACCGCAGGTGGCGTGAACGAATTTGACGATTGGATTGAGATTTATAATATAGGAATCCAGTCTGTAAATATTGGAGGTATGTATTTATCTGACAATAAAAATAATCCCTTTAAACATAAAATTCCTACAGACAATCCGGCTGCTACAACCATAGCACCGGGAGGGTACTTACTTTTATGGGCTGATAATACACCAAATCAGGGACCACTTCATCTTGACTTTGGGCTGAGCAACGCAGGCGAAGATGTTGGACTATTTTATATTGATGGTCGCACGATTGACGTATATACTTTTGGCGCACAGAGTGAAAATATTTCTTTTGGACGCGTGACTGATGGAGCCACTACTTGGAAATCATTTGCTGCACCAACACCCGGAAAAACAAATCAATAAAATTTGAAATCTTATTTACATGTTTGAATTATTTCCTGATCAGCCAGTATACGAATATCCACAAATAGTAAATATTACGTACTCGTTTCTTTGGGCTTTCTTGCTGGCTTCCATTATTGCAATCACCCATAAATTGACGTTTACAGGTGATTATTACCCTAAGAATTTCTTTCAGTCGTTGGTACTTGGTGCTTTAGTCACTACCTTAGTTATGATGGCAATAGGGGATAGCCTCGCCCGGGGGCTAGGTGTGTTTGGCGCCATGGCCATCATTCGGTTTCGCACCCGGATTGACGACCCACGTGATGTGTTGTTTCTCTTCGCAGCATTAAGCACGGGACTTGCCGTTGGTGTGTATGGTTTTACAATTTCATTTGTCGGATCGATTCTATTTTGTTTTGTTGCTTTTCTATTGCATGTCTCACCCTTCAAGAGCTTTGCCCACCACAGCCACCTGTTCTTTACATTATCTGATACAAATTTATTAGCAGAGGTCGTTAAAGTAATTGAAAGTAATTGTGCTGAATACCGAGTGATCACTATACTTGTAAATAAAGAGAATGCAGTTCGTTATCATTATGCGGTCTCACTAAAAAGCTCGACAAGTAAAGAAGTCTTGATGGACTCGCTGCGCAGTGTAGATGGAGTTAAGCAGTTAAAATTATCATCCAACGAAGTAATTGCATCATGATATCGGCACGAATTAATTGGTTTTATATTTTAATAGGCGTGCTGCTGGTATCCATGCTATACATCAGTGGGCGATACTTTAAAGGCAGCGGTGATGCAGCAATTGGAATTGCCCAAACTACTGAGTATAAGGTGAACTCGGAGAAATCTGCTTTGGTAAAATCAGTTAATGTTATTTCAGGTATGCAAGTAAAAGAAGGTGATTTATTAATTGAATTAACCGGCCAGGAGCTCGAAATGGATATCGCCAAACTGACTAACCGGATTGTTATACTAAAATTAGAACGTGAAGAGAAGTCAAAACTTTTAGCATCTGAGGTTTCATACATTAAAGCGCAGACCGGTATCGAGATTGAGGAGTTAGAAGAAGAAATTTTGCAGACAGCAAGTGAATTGAAAATGAATGAAGCCTTGACACGCGAATTTGTTTCAGATAAAAAAGGAATGGAAAGTCCGCTTAACATCAAGATAAATTCCTTAAAGCAACAAAAGCAAAAACGTGAAGAGGCGATGAACATCAAAATCAAAGATGTGCAGCAGAGATTTAAAACAGATCAATACCTATTGGAAAATCAGGTTGTGCTTCAGGAGAGCGAATTGAATTTGTTAGCAGAGGAGAAGCGGAAGTTGAATAAGTATGCAAGTGCCAATGGGGTTGTTAAAAATGTTTATGTTAAGCCCGGAGAGCAAGTAGATGCCTTTACGCAACTTCTGGAGATCAATCCATTAAGGCCCACAACGGTTATTGCTTACCTTGTAAATAGGAAATCAGATGTTTTTCCAATTGGAGCAAGTGTTTCAGTTTCATCCTACGACCAACGAAGAAATTCAATTGCCGGAAAAGTGATTGGCTATGGATCGGTCAATGAACTTCCAGATATCTTGCAAAAATCAACAGCCACAAAAGCATTTGGGCAAGAAGTATTCATTGAAATACCGGAAGACAATTTGTTGGCGAATGGTGAAAAAGTATTGATTCGGTGATGATGCGGGTGGCGCTTTTATTTCTTCTTATCCTTTCCTGGAAAGCTGAGGCTCAGGTAACAATGGAGGATTTTCTGTTGGCCGCCTGGCAAGAACCTGCTATAAAGTCCATTTCAGATCAGGATAATTTTTTAAATGCAAAACCTTATCAATTAGCACCCATTCAAAAACTAGAGTTTCGCACAAAAAGTAATCAATTGGATCGTACACGCCAAGATTATGCGTTACGCCTCACACCCTCCAATCCCTGGGAGGTAAAACGAACGAATCAATATTTCAAAACATATCAGGAAGTGCTGAAATTGGATAAACAGCGCATGCTCAAAGAATCATTGATGTTGCGGTATAACGCTATAATTAATTGGCTCTATTATGATGAGATTAGGAACTTGAAGGAAGAGGATAAGCTGACAACCGAAAAGTTGTTATCTATATTGGAAGCACAACGGTACTCAGGCTTTTTTGATGCCAAAGATTACGTTGATCTGAAATTGACCTTAGTCGAAAAAACTATTGAATTGGAAGAGGCACGGTTTAATAGTGACAATCAGCAAAATAGAATTGAAATTTTGCAAGGAAGTGTGATGATGCAACCCGTAGATTGGGTTGAAAAAAAAGTATTGACGATTGCCTTAATTGAAGCGGTTGTTGATACCTTAATTGGATCGGCAAGCGCAACGGGTGAAATTGCTTATCGACAAAAAAAAATTGAGTTGGCAAACCGCGAATGGCAATTGGAGAAATCAAATCTGAATATTGGATTTGTTCAACCTGAGTATGAACAATTTCGCCTTGATCAAAATCGCAGACCCTGGAGCATTTCAATGGGGTTAATCATTCCCATCTTTAACCCGAACAAAGGCGATATGACAAAGCGCAAACTAGAAGCCATTGAAGCGCAAGGGGATTTGATAGAAGCAAAAGATGAGCAACAAACAGGACAAACATGGGCACGCACTAAAATCAAGAGCCTTGTTAAAAGGCATCATGAGATAGATTCGCTCGCAAGCAAGTTGGATATTAATACCTTGGCTCAACGGTTGCAGGTAATTAATGATAGTAACCCAATCTCGCTTGTGCGAGTACAAAATAATTTGATCAAGATAAAAGCAACTCAGGCACGATTAAAACATGAGATATTGCTGACCTACATCGAATTTTTGAGTTATTCAGAAGTTCTTCAAGCTCAACCAATGGTTAACTATTTGTCGCCTGATCTAAGCGTGATTGTGAAATGAGGCAGTTAGTTAAATATACTGTTATAATCGTTTTTTATATGCTTAGCGGCCAGGCAGCATCACAAACTATCGATCATTGGGAGACCGTAGTTTACGATAGCATGGTTTGGCGATATTGGCCTGGTTCTTCTAATCCAGGAACTAATTGGAACACGCCAACCTTCAACGATCAGTTGTGGCAGCAGGGGCGAGGCGGCATTGGCTATGGCGACAATGACGATAGAACCCTAATTGATCCTGTGCTTTCTGTTTTCTTGCGGAAGAAATTTACGATAACAAATCGAGCTAAGATACTAGATGCGATGCTACACGTTGACTATGATGATGGCTTTATAGTCTATTTAAATGGGGTGGAAATTGCGCGAGCAAACATGGGTACCAATTCAACTGTGGCCTTCAATCAGGGGAGCAGTGGTTTGCATGAAGCTTTATTGTATCAGGGTTTTACACCAGAAGGCTATCTGTTAAAATCTGAATTATTGGATGGACTTTTGGTTGCTGGTGAAAACACACTCTCGGTTCAGGTACACAATGACAATATTAGTTCTTCCGATTTATCGTCATCGGTATTCTTTAGCGTTGCCGTGGCCGACAACTCATTCACCTATCTGCAAACACCAAGTTGGTTTGTTGAACCTTTAAATTTTACTTCTTCCAACCTACCCATTATTGTTATCAACACCAATGGGAGTACTATTGTGGACGAACCGCGAATTGTTGCGAACATGGGGATTGTTGATAATGGACCCGGAAACCGAAATCATCTGGCGGATGTATTTAATAACTACAATGGTAAGATCAGTATTGAAATCCGCGGAGAGTCATCGCAATTTCTTTTTCCGAAAAAATCGTTCCGACTGGAAACACAGGATGCACTTGGAAATAATTTAAATGTAGCGCTACTTGGTATGCCACCGGAAAATGATTGGGTTCTGTATGCCCCTTATAGTGATAAAACGATGATACGCAATGTGATTACCTATGAGCTAGGAAATAAATTGGGAAATTATGCACCCCGCACCCGTCTTGCTGAATTAGTAATAAACGATGTCTATCAAGGTATATATGTGCTAATTGAAAAAATTAAACGAGATAAGAATCGCGTTGATATTTCCACCCTTACGCCCACCGATGTTTCGGGTGATGAACTAACGGGTGGCTATCTATTGCGTGTGGATAAATTTGATGGCAACGACTTTCCGGGTTGGACTGCAACACCTGTTCCAACAATTTCAGGCGAGAATAATATTACCTTTCAATACGATGACCCGGCCGGAGATAAGCTGGTTAATGCACAAACCACTTACATCCGTAATTACATGCAAACTTTTCAAAGTTCATTGACCTCTTTAAATTTTACGAATGATCAGTCCGGTTTTAAAAAATATTTAGATATACCCGCTGCCCTAAACTTCATGATTGTTAATGAGGTTAGTAAAAATATTGATGGCTATATATTTAGCACATATTTGTATAAAGATAAAAACAGCAGGGGCGGGCTACTCACCCTAGGGCCTTTGTGGGATTTTAACCTGGCCTTTGGAAATGTTAATTATTTACCAAATGCTCAGTTTGCACCGGGTTGGATGTGGGATGATCAATACCGAATGTTTTGGTTTCGTAGAATGATGCAAGACCCTACGTTTGCCAATAAGATGAAATGTAGATGGACAGAATTGCGTTCTGGATTTTTAACGAATGAATATTTTACGAATAAAATTGATTCGCTGTCAAACGTGCTGGGGGAAGCTCAAGTGCGTAATTTTCAGCGGTGGCCTACATTAGGCAGGTATGTGTGGCCAAATCAATTTATAGGATTAACTTATCAAGACGAGATTAATTTTCTGAAGCAATGGATCATTGAACGACTTACGTGGATGGATAGCAATATGCCGGGCACTTGTTCGCTGATTACTTCAGTTGAAATACGACAAAATCAAATCCAGGTATATCCTAATCCATTCGGTGAGTCAATTGAAATTGTTGTTGAGAGTGCAAGTGAACTAATTCAATTAAAAGTATTTGATCTACTTGGGCGGCAAGTATTTCAAACTCACTTTGCAAACGGAACTTATCATTGGACCGGAATAGATCGTTCGGGTAAAAATGTTCCCGCTGGAATTTACATTATTCAGTTATCAAATACACAAGGATTTTTGGGTCAACAGAAAATCATAAAGTCTTATTAGTTTCAAGTCCTATCCGTTTCTCATTTACAGAAGAAATAGTCCAAACATCCTGACCTAAGGTAACTTATGTAACTAAGGTTGTTAACTCCCTTCAATTTTCGTACATTAAAAAAGTCAAAAACTATTCAAAACAATAAATAAAAAAACTATGAAAACGCGTTTAGGTATTATTGCTTTTTGTCTTGCTGTTGCAATGGCATGCACCACAGCCAAGAAAGAAGAAGATCATGACGATATGGATATGGAAGCCGTTGAAGAAACTACTCCCGCAACAGCTGTGGCAACTTTAAACAGCGCAAGTGGAAGTTCGGTAACCGGCACAGCCACTTTTGAACAGGTGGATGCCATGACAGTTAAAATGAGTTTGGAGGTTCAAGGACTAACACCTGGTGAACATGCATTGCACTTACACCAAAATGGAGATTGCAGTGCCCCTGATGCGAGTTCAGCAGGTGGCCACTGGAATCCCGGGGGTATGGAACATGGAGAAAGAGGTGAGGGTCAGTTTCATGCTGGCGATGTAATTAATCTTATTGCCGATGCCGATGGAAAAGTTTCCTGGAGCCAGGATATAAAGGGCTGGACAATTGGCGGAGACGAAAGCACTAACATCCTAAACAAAGGAATTATCATTCACGAAAAATTAGACGATTTTAAAACACAACCTACAGGTGCTGCTGGTGGCCGTGTGGCATGCGGAGTAATTGTTGAAGGAAGTATGTAAAACATGTTTGAGGTATTGTTGAAAAGGCATCTTTTTAAGATGCCTTTTTGCTTTGATGGCAGCCAAAGAACATTAGAAAAAAAATCGGGTACATTTCGCTAAGTGAGATTGAATGCGTGTAAAAATGTTCACGTGACAGACCGATCTTGCACGACAGGCACATCCACGCAAAATCTATATTGAAGTTCGAGATGTAGAATCTGTTTCTGCTTGTAGGGGAAATATATCTACACATTGAATCGTTAACTCTTTGTTAGCACGAGACGAAAACATGGCATAATATTTATCGTTTACAGAATGTCATTCACCCAAAATATAGTACCATGAGATTAACCAAATTTTCAACACGACAAGGAATATCGATGCTTGTAATCCTGCTGCTATTAGTAGGTGCAAGTTGTAAAAGTAAAAAAGCCACCATGGCTGTTACTGACCCGGCATCTGAAAAAGCTAAAATGGAACAAGAGGCAGCCATGCGCAAACAGCAGGAAGCAGAAGCTGCAAGAAAGCAAGAACTGGAAGCAGAGGCCAGAGCTGCCGAAGCCAAAAGAAAAGAAACGGAGCCTTATCGAAAATTAGATAACTATTTCTCAGCCATTTCAAACTCCAGTAGTTTAGCTTCCGCGAATAGCAGCATTAGTGAAGCCCTTATGTTGTTTGCTTCCAAAGATACTCCGGTATTAATTGTAATCAGTGAAGAGAACGGCCAGAAAGATTATGACCGGCCTACCACAATCGGTGAATATCTCAACTACCTGAAAGATCAAAAGAAGAGCATCAATAAAATTAACCAACTTCAGTTTGATAACGCAGGCAAGATTACCGAAGTAGAACTGGCTACCAAAAATTAATTTCAATCTCTAAAATCAAACACCATGATAAAGTACTTATATACATTATTGGCAGCCCTGTTTCTTTCAGGTGGTTTGCTGATGGCACAAACCGCAGAAATCAGTCCTAAGCGAAAGCAGGCAATCGATTCATTAGCACTAGAAAAAGTAAAAGACTTGAGTAAATACATTTCTATTATCGGAAACAAAAAGACCCCGTATTCAGAGGCTACACGCGTAATGGACAGGGCAGGGGAGTTGTTTGCTGAAGGTAGTGAGATGGGCGTGTCATCACTCAATAATAAAGATATTACCTACTATAAAGTGCGCGCGTACTTCGAACACCTGATTGCACTTAATTATGATCGCGTTAACATTCAGTGGTACGATATTCATTATATCAGCGACCTGGAGAAACAACCTGATGGCCGCTATGTTGGTGTGATTACCGTTTACCAACGCTTCGAAGGTGAATCAGAGAATGGGTTGAAGTATAAGGACACCACCAAGAAAGATATTACCATTTATGTAGATCGGAAGAAAACCCAAATTGCAGGAAGAACCATCGAGTTCTGGGATGTGTTGCTAGGTGATATTAGGGTTACCGAAACTTCAAAATAATCTTGAAAAAAGTATTGCTCACCTTTATGGTCGGCCTTTCGTTGCAGGTGCAAGCGCAGCTTGTTGATGAGATGAAAGACGAGAGTAGGCTGTATGCTGAAACTAAACAGATCAATCAATTCATCAGGCGCTTTAATGGCGAAGAAGATGAGAAAGGGGAGCGGTACTATGCAACTGACAACCAGTATCGAAATCTTAAACTGCGAAAGAAGTATCTGGAGATTTTATTCGATCGATCGAATACCGGCATCAGTAATGATTTGAAAACTCAGTTTCTCAAAGATGTGCTGGAGAAGAAAGAACCAACCATTCTTGATTTCCACGGTGGCAATTGGTTTGCCGAAGTGCAGACAATTTTTACCGTTAATGGCAAAGATCAGAATATTACCTTATTCATGGAATTGGAAAAACATCATCTAGGTACGCGCTGGATTATTTATAAAG
>JBBSBG010000118.1:0-8365 GCA_038251495.1 Cytophagales bacterium | reverse complement strand
TTTTGTTGAATCAGATCAACCACTTGCTTATAATTTGCATTAGGAAAAGTCTTTTGCAAGGCAGCCAATGACTCTTTTTCATCCTCAGCAAAGGCCATGTAACAAATACCTTTCGGAGTTGAAGCAACTAACATATTCCCGAAAGGACTCTCAGCAAAACTGTAATTGATAGAAAGTTTTTCGCCTCCGTTTTTATACTCACCGGGTGTCATGCCTTCGATGTTTACAAACAAATCGTGTAGGCGACCTGTACCTGAAAGTCCGGTTTCATTTGCGGCATCAAACAAGGTTGCCTGTTTATCTTTCAAAACAGATTTGGCATGTTCAACACTAATATATTGCAAAAACTTTTTGGGACTTACACCAGCCCACTCGGTGAACATGCGCTGAAAATGAAACGGACTCATGTGAATTTTATCCGCTACCTCATCTAAGTTTGGCTGAGTTTTAAAATTCTCTTTGATATAGGTTATCGCTTCGGCAATGCGATTGTAATTAATTGTATTCTGCGTGGCCATTTGTTTTTGATTTTGATGACTCAAAGGTGCAGACTTACTTGCTGGAGAGAAACCCGAAAGTTGCTGTCTTTTTTTAAACACTCCCGATAGCTATCGGGAGGAACATAAGACACATAGGCTCAAGTTTACCAAATGTCTCTTCTATGTTTCCTAAATGCCTATGTGTTTAGTGCCCTTAGACCTAAAGTCCTAGAATCTTACTCGTCCGCTCGCGGCTTGCCTGTACTAATTTTTCGTTTTTAGAAATTGATTGACCAAATGAGGGTACTATTGTTTTTAGTTTATCCTTCCAGGCATCCGACTCACATTGTTTTTTAAAACATTTAAACAAAATCTCCAGCATAACGGCTGTTGCTGTCGAAGCACCTGGGGATGCACCTAACAATGCAGCAACAGTTCCATCTTCTGATACAACTACTTCTGTTCCGAATTCCAGCACACCACCTTTCTCTTTATCCTTCTTAATTACTTGAACGCGTTGACCGGCCTCTTTCAATTCCCAGTCTTCTAACTTTGTAAAGGGAATATATTCGCGCAAAGCAGCAAGTCGCTCTTCCGGAGTTTGACGCACTTGTTCAATCAAGTATTTTGTTAGCGAAATATTTTTCAATCCTGCAAAAATCATAGGCAGCGCATTGTCGGGACGGATTGATTTTGGTAAATCCATCAGCGAGCCATTCTTAAGAAACTTAGTAGAAAATCCTGCGAAAGGTCCAAAAAGTAATTCACGCTTGCCATTAATAACTCGGGTGTCAATGTGGGGTACCGACATGGGTGGTGCGCCTACCGAAGCTTTGCCATAAACTTTTGCATGATGTTTCGCGATCAATTCTTCATTCAAACATTTTAGCCACAAGCCACTTACCGGAAACCCACCATAGCCGTTGCGCTCTTTTATCTCAGCTAGCTTTAATAAATGTAAGGTCGCTCCACCGGCACCAATGAACGCAAACTTTGTATTGACTTCTTTCTTCTTTCTCGTTTGTAAATCGCGGATGAATACATCCCAACCGCCTTTGCCATCCGGATCAAGATCAAGTACTTCTGTGTTGTAATGAATGGTAACGCCAGGCATCTTTTCTAATCGGTCTATCATGCCGCGCGTAAGTGTTCCAAAATTTACATCGGTTCCTAAGTCCATACGGGTTGCTGCAACCGGCTCAGACTTTTTACGACCGCGCATTACCAGCGGCATCCACTCCATCATCAGATCTCGATCTTCTGTATAGATCATATCGTTAAAGAGTGGACTCTGACACAATAGTTCGTATCGTTTTTTTAAGAAATCAACATTTTCTTTACCCCACACCAAACTGATGTGTGGAACTTTAGTAATGAAATCAGCCGGGTTGGAGAAATATTTATTCTCAACGAGGTAGGACACAAACTCTTTCGTGATCTCAAACGACTCGGCTATTTTAAATGCCTTACTACATTCTACAGAACCGTCTCCTTTTTGTGGTGTATAATTCAATTCGCAAAATGCAGAGTGGCCGGTTCCAGCATTATTCCAGGCATCCGAACTTTCTGTGCCGGCTTCATCAAGTCGCTCAAAAATCTGAATGGTAATGTCCGGATCGAGTTCTTTAAGGATAACCCCAAGTGTTGCGCTCATTATTCCCGCACCCATCAACACCACTTCTGTTTTGGGGACAAGCAGTTTGGTTGGCTTTGTCATGAATCAATTTTAAAGCTCCCAATTTAGAGCATCATTGTGCGGGTTGCAAATAGAATTTAGAAAAACGAGTGCGTGGGAAATTAACATCTGATTTCGGGATGTATCTTTAATGTATGCAAGCAAACCAAAGACTTGAATCTTTAGACGTATTTCGTGGCCTCACCGTGGCCGCCATGATTCTCGTTAACAATCCTGGTTCATGGAGTCACATTTACGCACCTCTTGAACACGCCCCGTGGAA
The DNA here is from genome assembly GCA_038251495.1 of Cytophagales bacterium. Classification (GTDB taxonomy): domain Bacteria; phylum Bacteroidota; class Bacteroidia; order Cytophagales; family Cyclobacteriaceae; genus ELB16-189. Next base: position 5,928 of record JBBSBG010000118.1, on the reverse strand, counting down.
TGGTTGCACGCCAACCGATCTTATCTTTCCGTTTTTTTTGTTCATCGTTGGCGTGTCTATTCATTTTTCTTATCAAACAAAAATTGCTAGCGGATTAACTAAAAAGCTATTTCTAAAAATCATTCGCAGAACACTTATCATCTTTTCACTTGGTCTTTTTCTTTCGCTTTTTCCGAGATTCGATTTTTCCGTTGTTCGAATTCCCGGAGTGTTACAGCGAATCAGTTTGGTATTTTTCTTTTGCTCGATTTTATATCTTACCACAACCTGGCTTACGCAGATTCGCGTTGCCGCTATACTTTTGGTAGGCTACTATTTAGTGATGACATTTGTGCCGGTGCCTGGTGTTGGGTCAGCTAATTTAGAACCCGCCACAAACCTGAGTGCATGGTTAGATTATACACTCATGGAAGGTCACCTCTGGGTACAAAGCAAAACGTGGGATCCGGAAGGGTTACTAAGTAGCGTGCCCGCAGTAGCAACGGGCATTATTGGAATGCTTACCGGCAAATTGATTTCAGAAATTAAAGAACCCGGGGTTCGCGTAAGTTGGTTATTCTTTATTGGCGCAATACTAATTTTTCTTGGCCTCGGGTGGGGATTGTTTTTTCCAATCAACAAAGCATTGTGGACGAGTAGCTATGTTTTATATACTGCGGGCATCGCCATGCAATTTTTAGCTGCTTGCCATTGGCTTATCGATGTTCACGGAATAAAAACCTGGTCGAAACCATTTACATGGTATGGCATGAATGCCATTTTTGTTTTTGTTGTTTCCGCGCTGCTTGTAAAAACATTGAGCCGAATAAAATTAGCTGATCATGCTGGTGGCGAAATTTCCGTATGGAATTATTTTTATAGAACTGCTTTTGAAAGTTGGCTTGCTCCGATTAATGCTTCGCTACTATTTGCCATAACCCTTGTTGTGTTTTTTGGCCTTGTGCTTTGGTGGATGTATACGCGAAAAGTTTTTATTAAGATTTGAAGCTTTTAGGTAGGAAACCTTTTACCGAAGCAACTGGTTAAACTTTCGGTCGGAATTTCTCACAGTGCGTTTTTGGTGTTACAATCCTTGTGCGTTTATATTTTTCAATTGTAAAGTCGTTTGTGTTTCCCGTTATCAGGAAATCGGCTTTGCTCTCGTCTGCCAATTCCAATAGTTTATTATCGTCCTTGTCGGAAATTATTGTCAGTTTTATTTTTGGCTTAACCCAAAGAGAGTTGGCTTCAACGTCTGCAATAAGTTTTTCTGCTCTTATTTTAAAGTCCGGGTATTTCGAGAATTTCTTTCTATTTAAAACAGCATAATATTCTTTGAGAAGTTCATCGGAAAGGCATAATTGAATTTCTCCTTCTATAAATAGTTTGTTGACAATAAAATATGGATAGCTACGCTGTATAAGACCCGATACAAAAACGTTTGTATCAATTATGATTCTTTGCATTCTTTCTTGCCGCTTTTACCTCTTTGGTAATTTCATCCATGTTCATTTTAGAAAAGCCATACTTCTGGGCAAGCGCAATGGTTTTTTCAAGATTTTGTCTGGTTAGTTCTTTGCTTACCAAATCCAAAAATTCCGAAAAAGAAATTTTTTCCTTTTTAATACCAAACTTGTCTATTTCGAGTTCAGATATTGAAACATTAAGTGTTTTCATATTTTACTACTTTATGTTAAACAAATTTACAAAATTATTGGAAGGCCACATTGTTAAGTTGAATTAAATAGCTGTTGGTGAAATATCTATATAGAATTATTTTTATAAAGTCGCTTTTGGAAGTTGGCTCGACCCGATTAATGCTTCACTGTTGTTTGCGATAACTCTTGTTGTTGTTTTCGGGTTGATACTTTGGTGGAAGTATACGCGAAAAGTTTTATTAAGATTTGACGCTTTTAGGTAGGAAAACTTTTACCGAAGCAACTGGTTAAACTTTCGGTCGGAATTTCTCCCAGTGCGTTTTTGGCGTTACAATCCTTGTGCGTTTATATTTTTCAATTGTAAAGTCGTTTGTGTTTCCCGTTATCAGGAAATTGGCTTTGCTCTCGTCTGCCAATTCCAATAGTTTATTATCGTCCTTGTCATTTATACTGCTTTCCTTTCTTAACTATCAATTTCACATCTTGCAGTAATGCCATGTGTCGCAGCACATCACCCTTTACGGCAATGATGTCGGCATACTTGCCTTCGCTTACGGTGCCAAAATCTTTTTCAACACCCATCATAACAGCGGGCCAATACGTGGCTGCACGAATAGTATACATCGGATCGAACCCAAATTTATTTACCCAAACATCCAATTCGTTCCACGTGCTTTGGCTGTGAAACTTCATCGGTATTCCGCTGTCTGTTCCCACCAATAAAACGACACCTGCATTTTTTAGCTGATTGATTTTTTTCTCCAGTGTTGGTTTGCGAACTGGATTCAAGGCAAAATAGGGCAACCGTCCTGGGTTTTGCAGCGAGCGTTTTATATCAGCCACAATTGAATCGGGCAAACCCAAATGCCAGCTTGTGTTATCAAGTGCTTCCGGATTATCACGCGCGTATTCATAATTGAATAAGCCTTCCACAGTAGGTGTCCAAAACAACGGACCCAAATTCATTTTGGCGGTGCGCTCTTTAATTGATGCAATAATATCTTCGGGGTATTCGGGTGCAGCTGCAAGACCCGTGTGTTCAAAGTTATCGACCCCCGCTTTTAAACCTCTGCGAATTTCATCGGGGCGGTGTGAGTGCGCTACTACTTTCAATTTATTTTTATGCGCCTCATCAACCACAGCCATATATTCGGCTTCGGTCATTTCATCCTGATCGATCAGTTTAATGCAATCCACTCCGGCCTTAGCCAACTGTTTTATTTTTGCGCGCGCGTCAGCTTCCCCTTTCACGCCCCAGCGAAACTCAGCTGTGCCAGCGTACGCTTCGTGTTGAATAAACGGACCACTCATGTACATAGTCGGCCCTGGAATTTCACCTTTGTTAATCCGATCGCGCACCGACAAACTTGGTTCTAACGGGCCACCTAAATCGCGAGCGCTAGTAACACCGGCCATCAATAGCTGATGTGCTGATGATGGCATAATCACATCCTTTGCCAGTTTCAAATAAACTTTATCCCAATGAGTATAATTGCTGTGGCCGTTGATCATCAAGTGCACGTGCATATCCCACAAGCCGGGCATCACACTCATGCCTTCCGTAGAAATTATTTCTGCCCCTTTCGGGATTTCAATATTGCCAACAGTGCCAATAGCTTTAACACGCTCGCCTTCAATAATGATTACGGAGTTTTGCAATGGCTTACCACCATAGCCATCGATGAGTGTGCCCCCCACCAGCGCTTTCGTTTGGGCAAATGATTGGGATGTTAGAAACAAGATGAGATATAAAAACTTTTTCATGGATTAGGTTATAAGTAAAGAAAGATAAGAAAAAAGCGTTTCGTTATTATTATTGGTTGTCGAATCTTATTGTTTAGTAATAAGACTTTTGAGTGGTGGTGCGGTCAACCGTTTCATCGTGCATCACGTAAATGGTTCCGCTTTTGCTCATGCGCAAATCAGCTTCGGCCATGAATCTGTCGTGGCCAAATTGCTTTTCGATAAACTCCATTAACTGAAGTGAGCTTTCTGGGTACTCAAAATAATAGCCGCTACGATGACCCGCTATTTTTACTTGTGCTTGCGCCTCACTGATTAAAGGAAGGATGGTTATATAGAGCAAAAATGATTTTCAAGTGTAACTCAAAGTTTTGGCTCTTCGGCAAAATCTCCGCGCAACATCCGGTAGCGCTTGCGGGCTTCGGCTGCATAAACACTGCCTGGATATTTGTTTAAAAACTCCCGATAGATTTCCATCGCTTTGTCCTTATTTTTTAAGTGTCGTTCATAAATTTCTCCCTCCAGAAAATACGCATCATCCGAAAGAATATCATCTCCAAATTCTGTTACAATTTTTTCAAGTAATGCAACTGATTGATCAAACTCTCCACGCTTTAGTCGCAGGTTTGCTTCGAGCCAGTAAATGTCATCTTGAATTGAAGCAAGGTTGGTGTCTGTTTTTAAATCTACCCAAACCGAATCTGTTGAATTCCTTTTGTTAGATGCCGGTAATAAGTTTTTCTCAAAAGCCTCAGTTACACTCATTTTAACTTTCCTGGTCACTTGAAAATTATTCAATCTTTTAAGTGCCTGTTCAATTTTATTTTGCGCCAGTAATAATTCTATTGCTGCATATTCTTTTAGTGCTGCTCCGGTAGTATCATAAACTGTATTTTCTTTTATGCGCATGCTTAACTCCATGGCATCGTTAGCAATTTCGCGCGAGGTGGCTTGCTTCAATATATCTAAGTGTTCTTGTGCCAACAAAAAATCTCCTTTAAAATAAGACAGTTTTGCGTTTTTCAATTTTGCCTCATAGCCGAGTGGAGTTTCGCGTTGCGATTTTTCTACCTGCGAATAAAGTAACGTAGCTTCCCAAGGCTCTCCTTTCAATAAATAAAGATCGCCTAATTCAATCTTGGCTTTGCCTTTCATCGCTGGCGTTACTTTATTGTTCGCAATCAATCGGTTTAGCCCACTCACTGCCGAATCTTTTTGATCTAAGTAATAGGCATACAATAACGATTGGCTGAGTGTTGCTTCAAACCCATTAGGATGGTCGGGATAATTATTTTTAAAATTCTGATATTCGAAAATCAAATATTTTACAGAATCTTTATTAACAGGGAATGAATTTTTCACTTGCGCTTCACGAGTTTGGATAAGTCCCAACCTGGCGGGCAATTCATTCACAGTGTTTGCATATTCCTTTATTACAAAAGAGAAGCTCTTGTCGGCATTTGAAAAGTCTTTATTGTTAAGTGCTATCTGAGCGATCTCCAATGTTTTTGACTGCTCTTTTTTAAAGCGTTTATCGTATGCTCGTGCTTGGATAAAAGCACCATAAAAATTTTTCTGTTGCAGATTTACCCAAATTAACAAGTCAACAAACACTTCTGAGTTTTGATTTTTCTGAACCTTATCATAGAGGAGTTTCTCAAGGCTTTCCAATTCTTCAGGCTTTGTAAGTAAAATCTGCATGAGATTTTTTACGTACGAAATATTGGCTGGTGTTTGCGTTACATAGCTCAGGTACTCCTCCACCATTTGATCGCGCTTGCCCGACATTCGGTAGAGATTTGCTAATTCAAGCGTATAAAGTGAAGAGCTATTTGATACTGTCCTGGCTTGCAATAACGCTTGAATGGCGTAGTCGGTAAGGTTTCGCGATGCGAGGTAGTCGGAGGTTGTTTTAAGTTTGTAAACATCATCGGATTGCGACTTAATTAAATTTTTAAAATATTTATCAGCTTTGTTGATGTCGCCTGAGCGAACGTAAATAACTCCAAGATCAAGCCGGTAGTTAAGTTTTCCATCGCGCCTGAGCAGTCGCTCCACATACGCTTCCGCTTCGTTGTAATTTCCAATATCGAGTAACAAGTTGAAATAGTTTGCGTGGATAAGTGGAATGTTTTCATTTTTTTTTGCCAGTTGTTCGTACATCGAAAGCGCCTTATCTTTTTGGCCTTTCAAATTATATTCATTGGCAATTTGGATTTCTTGCACGTCTTGTCCAAATGCTGGGTGCATAATCAATCCACATACGAACAGTACTTGTATTCTTATTATTATATATAAATATTTAATGTAATAGTTATTATTGCTGTGCATTTGTGGATAAGTGTCAGTTGCTTAAACGCGAGTTGATGGTTTGTGGATAGTTACGATTTATCTTATTTAGTTTTTCTAGTTTAAACGAAGATACAACTAAGTTGTCTTCAATTTAATTCCGTTGTTAATAATGAATTTAGATAATCAACAAACAGTGGATAACTGTTTTAGATTTGGCGTTTATCCACACGAATGTTGATGAATGTAGGGTTATCAT
>JBBSBG010000117.1:0-8385 GCA_038251495.1 Cytophagales bacterium | reverse complement strand
TTCTTCATAATTATTTTAATTCAGCAAACCCAAAAGTAAGGCTAGCTGGTTTACAGAGTATAATCACATACTTATAGTCAAGTAAGCCCGCAGATGGGTTAATCGCGGATACATCGAAAGTCTTGCCACCATTGGTAGTAATTAGAGCTATCTCAAGACCACTGGCTCGCACCTGCGCGCCACTAGTAGAGTTGGCTAAGTATATAAATGTGCCTAAGGCAAAACTTGTCTCGAAATTGCTACTCAACTCAAGAATCAATTTATTATCTATTACGCTTAATGAAGCTGTACCTATTGCTTTATAGCCGCCAGTGCCAATAAACACGCCTGCGCGTCCGGTGCCAACAGTAAAGGTTAGGGTATTACTTTTCAACCCCTCAACCATCGCATAAATGTCAACCATGCCAAGACCTATACCAGTGACAACTCCTTGGGCATTAACTGAGGCAGTTGAAGCATTCTCACTGAACCAAGCGATCTGGCGGCCTTGCAGCGCTAAGCCATTTATATTTTTCACCATAGCATTTAGCGAAATCATCTCACCTGGCATGAGGGAAGTCTGATTTGCCGGTGAGCTGAGTACGACAGAAGCTACTTGATTTTCGTCAAGCACCACATTGACCGAAATTTCATTTTGAGTTGAGCTGAAAGACACGGTAATAGAGGCCAGCCCCCCTGCATGCGCAGTAATTAGGCCTTCGCCATTTACAGACGCTATAGCGGGTGCCGAAGAAACCCAATTGAAAGCTACGTCCTTTGTAAGTCCATATTGATCATAAAAAACCGCCTCAGCCTGAAATGTTTGATCAATCTGTAAAGCAACTTGTGATAGGGTAACTTCAATCCGTTCACCCACAATAGGATCATCTTCAAAGTCGACACCAACGCAACCGCTCAACACTATAGTAAACAGAATCAACAGCGTCTTAATCAATTTTTTTACCTCAAAATATGCCATGGAACAAGTATCGGAAAAATCTTTGCAAGTAGAGAGTCAGGATGACGACAAAATGGCAAAAGATATTGTATAAAAAAATCCATAAACCATTTTATAGTATTGATGGACAGACAATTAGGATGAATAAGTTTCTCGTGAGGTTTAGCGTGGTGATCATTAGTTTTGATAATTCAACAGATGTATGTTTTACGTGATAATTGTCGAATAAAAGTCAGCAAGAGCCTCCACCTTTGAAGCGTGATGTAGAATTTAAGTCTGAAGATTATGAGGGTGATGTCGAATGTTAATGTGAAAGTAAGGATGAAGCAACTAGTTGCGCTTATCATCCTTGTGTTAATTGGAATCCTGTTTGCGTTATCTGCAGACTCAAAAGACCAATCAAAAATTAAATCGAATGTGGTGCCTTCAACTTCGCGACCAGCGAGAGTTTAAAGTTATCAAAGATAGGGTGTTTGATAAAGCCTCTGCGGGAAACTGCGGAGGTTTTCTTTTTTAGATTCCGTAGATCTTCGGAGATTCATTGACTTGTTTTGGATAGCTATGCACATGCCAACTTCCTATTTCCAGAATGTAAAGTTAAGCTATCATAACTCGATCTGTAATCTGTGAATCTGTGGCTTCATTTTGTATTTTTGCTCATGGAATTCTCGCAGGAAGTCTTTCTCCATTCACTGGCTCAAACTTCGCCCTATCCTTTTCAAATACCAGTTGAACGGGCCGAAGGAGTTTACCTATATACTCCTGATGGCAAATTGTATATGGATATGATTTCAGGAATTGGCGTGAGTGCGATTGGTCACCGCCACCCGCATGTTATTCAGGCAATCAAAAATCAACTCGACAAGCATTTGCATGTGATGGTGTATGGCGAATACATCCAGGCAACTCCTAACCTGCTTGCAAAGAAATTATCAAGTCTCCTCCCCTCTTCCCTCAACTGCAGCTACTTTGTAAACTCAGGCACGGAAGCAAATGAAGCGGCATTGAAATTAGCAAAGCGCTACACAGGCCGCACCGAAATTGTTTCATGTAAAAAATCATATCACGGCAGCACGCATGGTTCGTTAAGTGTATCCGGCAACGAAACCAAAAAGCAAGCCTACCGCCCACTATTGCCCGATGTCAATTTCATTGAGTTTAATAATCTTGCCGACCTCGCGAGCATTACCTCGCGAACTGCCTGCGTTATCATGGAAACTATTCAAGGCGATGCCGGAGTTCGAATTCCTACTAAAAAATATTTACAAGCTGTGCGCAAGCAATGTAATGAAACCGGAGCCTTACTAATCCTTGATGAAATTCAATGCGGTATGGGGCGCACCGGAAAGTTATTTGCATTCGAGCATTTTGGAATTGTACCTGACATACTAACAATTGCAAAGGCATTTGGGGGTGGCTTACCAATTGGGGCTTTCATTTCTTCAGAGAAAAAAATGAAAACACTCACGCACGATCCCATGCTTGGCCACATCACAACCTTTGGTGGAAACCCTGTGTGTTGTGCTTCAGCACTCGCCACCTTAGAGGTAATTGAAAATGAAAATTTAATATCTACTGTTGAAGCGAAAGGCCAGCTAATTGAGCATTTGCTAAAACACCCTAAAATAAAAGCTATGCGAAGAATCGGGATGCTGTTTGCGTTTGATTTTGAAACAGAAGCTATTGTTAATAATATTGTACAGCATACTAAAGAAAATGGTGTTATCTGTTATTGGTTTCTGTCGCATCCAAACAGTTTCAGAATAGCACCACCGCTTACTATTACGGAAGAAGAAATTAAAAAAGCATGTACCATAATTTTAGAAGCTATCGATAGGTCTTAAATTCAATAAAAAATAGCAATGAATTTTAAAAGTATCAATCCAAAAAGTCTGATAGTAGCGCTCATTACTTTTTCATTTCAATTTGGGTTCGCCCAAACCATAGACGAGAAAATAAAACAACGCGTTGACTTTCAGGAGACCCCCGGAATTGCCATTGCGATTTATGAAAATGGAAAAGTCACTTATTACAATTATGGCGTAATGAATGTGCAGTCGGGCGAACCGGTAAGTGCTAAAACACTTTTTGAAATTGGATCCATCACCAAAGTATTTACAACCAGCATGGCAGCCATGCTTAGTCTTGAAAATAAACTTTCCTTTAGCGATCGGGCACAGAAGTATTTGCCTGCAAAAATGATTTTGCCAGAAAAAGAAGGCAAGGCTATAACCATTGAGCACTTGGCTACCGCGCATTCAGGACTCATACGAATGCCTTTAAATTTTAGTCCGGCTGATGCTGCAAACCCTTACATTGATTATCGCGAAGACGCGCTCACAGCTTTTCTCAGCAACTGCGAGTTAACGCGCGATCCGGGAAGTCAATATGAGTATTCAAATTTAGGTATGGGACTACTCGGTTATATCCTTACCCGAATTGAAGAAAAGCCATATCCAAAACTGGTAGTTGAACGCATCACCAAACCGCTTGCTATGAATGAAACTTTTGTAAGCGGTACGCAACGCGAAAAAAGATTAGCGACTGGCTATGCAGAAAATATGCCGATGAAAGCCTGGACGTGGGATAACGAAAGTGTGTTGACCGGAGCTGGTGGATTGATATCAAATACCGAAGACATGATGAAGTTTATGATTGCTCAGCTCAAAACTGATAACGCACAGCTCTCAAAAGCATTTCAGCTTACACATACAGCCCGTGCCGAGGCCGGAGCGATGAAGATTGGTTATGGCTGGCACATCCAAAATGAACATATTGTGTGGCACAATGGCGGCACGGGCGGTTTCCGTTCGTTTGCCGGATTCGATAAAACCAAAAACAAAGCCGTTGTAATCTTAACAAACTCAACAGCGGGTGCCGATGATCTTGGATTTCATTTGCTTGATCCAAAACTTGAGCTAAAAGTGTTAAAAAAACCAATAGTAATTTCTGAAACAATACTCAAGGAATATGTTGGCACCTACGAGATTATGCCAACATTTAAAATTGAAGTAACCCTTGAAAAAGGAAATCTATCTATTCAAGCAACGGGGCAGCCTAAAGTGGCAGTTTACCCTGAGTCGGAAACCAAATTCTTTCTTAAGATAGTAGAAGCTCAGATTGAATTTTCGCGCGATGCAAACAACAAGGTAGAGAAACTAACTTTGTATCAGGGTGGTGCTGTTATGCCGGGAAAGAAAGTGAAGTAAATTTTACAAATTCTCCACAACCAAATTATGGTTGGTATAAATACAAATATCAGCCGCGATACCAAGGCTTTCGCGCACGATCTCCTCAGCAGAAAGATGTGGCGCATGTTTCTTTAACGCCAATGCGGCAGATTGTGCAAACATGGAACCTGAGCCGATGGCCGCCACCTGATTGTCTGGTTCTAATACATCGCCTGTTCCGGAGATTACCAGAATCTGATCTTCACTGGCCGCAATCAACATGGCTTCTAATCTTCTAAGAAACCGATCGGTACGCCAGTCTTTGGCCAGCTCAATAGCAGCACGTTTCATATTGCCACCATAAGCACTTAACTTTTCATCAAAGCGATCGAGCAGCGTAAAGGCATCGGCAGTAGAGCCAGCAAAACCCGTTATCACTTTGCCATCTTGCAGTTTGCGAATTTTTTTTACGTTGCTTTTGGCAACCGTGTTGCCCATGGTAGCCTGACCATCGCCACCAATGGAAACTTTTCCATTGTGCAGCACAGCAAGTATTGTTGTAGAATGAATTTTTTGCATGACTAGGATTTAAAAAAACTGAACAATTATTCAAGTTTTGTTCGCTTGTAAATAAGATGTAACGGAATTGAGACATTCAGACTCTTCCTGCGTTAGCAGTTTCTTACCATAGACTTGAATCGGATCGCGAATAATCATTTCTATAAATCAAAATTTTAAAAATATGGTCAACCTCAAGGTCTATTTCTTCACAGACCTTTTTCTAACAAACTATCTTCTATTAAATCAAAATCCTTACGGGATCTTCCAATAGTCCTTTCAAGGTTTTAAGGAAAGCGGCTCCGGTTGCGCCATCGACAACACGATGATCGCATGATAAGGTAACTTTCATAACATTACCAACTGCAAGCTGTCCGTTCTTTACAATCGCTGTTTCCTTAATTCCACCAATTGCCAAAATACAGGCATCGGGCGTATTGATGATTGCCGTAAATTCTTCAACTCCAAACATACCCAGGTTGGAGATTGTGAAGGTGCTTCCCTCCCACTCGCTTGGTTGAAGTTTTTTATCATGGGCTTTTTGAGCCAATTCTTTTACCTCTACTGCGATGTGCGAAAGAGATTTATTATCCGCAAAGCGAATTACAGGAACAAGAAGACCATCCTTTACAGCAACGGCAACGCCAATATGAATATGATGGTTCTTGCGAATCTTATCTACAAGCCAGCTTGAATTTACTTCCGGATGTTGCCGAAGTGCTGCAGCCGTTGCTTTTAGTACGATGTCATTAAATGATATTTTAACGGGAGCAATCTCATTGATACTCTTGCGAGCTTCCACGGCTTTGTCCATGTTAATCTCCATGGTAACATAGAAGTGCGGAGCCGTAAACATGCTCTCAGAAAGTCTGCGCGCGATAGTCTTGCGCATTTGCGATACGGCAACTTCCTCAAAACTTTCTTCTCCTACTACACTCGGTAACACAACCGGAGCAGATGCTTTTCCTTCAGTTGCTGGTGCAGCCGATGGTTTAAAAGTTTCAACATCGTGTTTGGTGATTCGTCCACCTTCGCCAGAGCCTTGAATTTTGCCAATATCAAACCCAAGATCTTTCGCCATTTTCTTAGCTAAAGGTGAGGCTTTCAAACGTCCATTTGTCTCCGATGAACTTGATTCTGATGATGCTGCTGGTGCTTCTGATTGTTTTGTTTCTTCAGCAGGTTTACTTTCCTCAGCCGCAGGTGCCGCTGACTTAGCTTCTCCTGATGCTTTTGCATTATGTGCTTTTAACAGTGTTTGCCAATCCGCATTTTTTTCTCCGATAATAGCTAGAACTCCATTAACGGCAACGGATTCTTTCTCCTTTGCACCGATATACAAAAGTGTTCCGGCATTATACGATTCATACTCCATCGTGGCCTTATCGGTCTCAACTTCAGCCAGCAGTTCACCGGTCTTCACCGTGTCACCAACTTTTTTACTCCAGCTCGCAATTACGCCTTCATTCATCGTGTCGCTCATCTTAGGCATTAACACAATTTCTGCTTTTATACCCGAGGTATCAATTGATGCATCTGCTGAATTAGAGACGGCTGGCTCTTTAGATTCTTTAGCGGGTTCTGATTTTTTTTCTTCTTTTGCAGTTTCAGATTCTTTTTCAGCGGGTTCACTCTTTGATTCATTGAGCAAGCTTTTAAAATCTTCGCCTTTATTTCCAACAATGGCAAGTACGCCATTGATCGCGACAGCCTCACCTTCTTTCGCACCCAGGTATAACACGGTTCCTGCATTGAAAGCTTCATAATCCATGGTAGCTTTATCCGTTTCGATTTCGGCCATCAACTCACCCGATTTTACAGTGTCTCCTACTTTTTTATGCCATTTAGCTATCACACCTTCCGTCATGGTGTCGCTCATCTTGGGCATGCGTACTATTTCAGCCATTTTCTAGTTACTAGTTACGATTTACGATTTACGTCCCGATAGCTATCGGGATACGATTCAAGTGATCAAAAATAGGCCTATTTATGCTATTTTCAAGCACATCATTTATTTCGTTTTACCCAAATTTTGTCTTAAAAATTAAATGTGCCTAACAAAAACTCAAAGCGGGTAGTTGATGGGCTAATACCGTAAGAATATCGAAAGCCAACATCGAGTTGGGGTAGCAATCGGATTACGTTAATATCGAATTTTATTTCAACCCCGGTTGATAAATAACTTCTTGAAGTAGGTCTTTGATTAACATCGCTGTTTCCAAATCCATAATCCATAAACGCGTTGCCACGAATACGTTGAACATTTATCAGGGGACCAAGATTAAAATCGGGATACCAAATCGGCAGCGCATAGTTTGCAGACATGGAATAGAAGTTCTCAAAGCGCGAAACGGATTGTCCTCTTGGTAGCGGAATCTGATTCCTGAAAGTATAGTTATCCAATCCTTGTTCTGTACTCAACCTGATGTCAGCAATGTCTGTTTTCTGATACGCCCAGTATCCCCAAAAAGAATGATGCTTAAACAATCCAGGAAAATAAAGTCGCCCCTGAAAGGAGAATTGATTTCCTGTATAGTCACCACCATAAGGAGTTCCATAAATATTCATAAAGAAAGCTTGACCCCATTTGCTATAAATATCTCTGCGGCTGCGTTTCAACACTCGGAAGCTGGATATTGAAAGATGGTTGTAAATAAGATTGCCATTACCAGCGTAATTTCTAAAAAAATATTGGGGATAATTTGACGGTATTAATCGACCACCATCATCAATACTGTTTTGAAAGTCCGTTACGTGTGTATAGCCAACGTAATTTGAAATTGTAAAGTCGCTTAAGTAACGTGATGAAGTTGTCAACAATGGAATTCTCAATCCAGCCTCAACAGTTTGCTCCTTCCATTTAAAAGTAAGATTGTCAACAACTGTTGTTGTATCGGTGCCCACAACTTTGTCATATTGCAACTCACCTTCATTAACCGATCGCGTAGCTTTCGAAAAATTCAAATCAATAATCGGATAAAATCCCTGGTAACTTATTCCTGCATTCCATGAGCCCGTGCGTTCATTAATATCAAAAATATAACCCGCATTGATTGCCGTTGTACTTAAAACATCCCGCGAGGAAATTCCCAATTCAACCTGAGTAAGGCTATTGTCAACATAAGCACCCCAGTTGTAGGGATTTAACATGTGTGCAACCTTAGAATATTTTTTTACAGCAAAACTTTCAGTTGGCACATTGCTTAATAAGTCCGGATGACCTTCTTGTTCTACTAAATGTTCAAAACCTGAATCTGGAAGTTTTTCAAATTTAGAAACGGCAACCCAGCTTGCAGGATCGAAATTAATTATGGCCACATTTAATCCATCACGGCTCTGCTCGTTGTAAAATAATGTCTTTCCATTAGCACTAATAGATGGATTGTATGCGCCATACTTACTGGATGTTACCTGATAGAAATTACCAGATGAAATATCGAAAGCAAAAATATTATCAATGCCACTGCGTGGTGTGTTGTAAAGAACGTACTTACCTATGGATATCGGATAACCAATGTTTTCATCCGTGAACTCTGTAAGCGCTGTCATTTGATTGGACGACAAATCAAACTTTGCAATTGCCTTTCCATTTTTATTTGTAATCAAGGCTATAATTTCATTGCCAGCTTTAGTCCACCGCGGCATGGAAATAAAGTCGTTGGTAGGATTTTCAAAAGCTTGCTGAACAGCACCAGTTTCATAATCTATAATAATTAATCT
>JBBSBG010000116.1:0-8421 GCA_038251495.1 Cytophagales bacterium | reverse complement strand
ATTCGCATGTATGGAGTTGTTCCAATACAAGTAGAAGATCCGGAAACGCACCTCGAACCCATTATTACGATGCCTGAGGTTTTGGAACCTGGCAAAGAAGTAGTGATTAAAGTTTCAGAGAAATCGAAACACAAGATGACCTACACACTTGCTATGGTAGATGAAGGCTTGCTGGATATCACGCGCTTTAAAACGCCTGATGCATGGAGTCGCTTTTATGCACGCGAAGCGCTGGGTGTGAAGACCTGGGATTTGTATGATCAGGTGATGGGCGCTTTTGGTGCGCGGATAGAACGACTTCTTGCGTTGGGTGGCGATGGCGAATTAGCTGCGAAGGAAGATGATTCAAAAGCAAATCGCTTTAAGCCAGTTGTTTTATTTTTTGGACCGATCACACTGGATGGTGGTAGCAAAGAGCATCGCTTTATTATGCCGCAATACATTGGTTCGGTAAGAACGATGGTGATAGCCGGGTATGACGGTGCGTATGGAAGTGCAGAGAAAGCAACTCCGGTACGCAAGCCCTTAATGGTGCTGGCTACATTACCACGGGTACTTGGTCCGGAAGAAAGTGTAAAATTGCCGATCACGTTATTCAAGAGTGAGAAAAGTATTAACAATGTTAAGGTTGAAATCAAGGTTAGTGGTCCGGTGAGCATTGCCGATGAAAGTTTGCGCACCGTTTCGATGGGTAGCGAATCTGATCTTACGCTTGATTTTGGATTGTTAGTGAAAGCTGCAACCGGAAAAGCAAAGATTCAGGTAACGGCCACATCCGGAAATTATTCAGCAACGGATGAAATTGAAATTGAAATCCGTAATCCAAATCCATCAATCACACAAGTGCAGGATGCAGTGCTTGAAGCAGGTAACAACTGGTCGGGTGCGGTTACACCAATTGGTGTGGCGGGAACTAACTCATCTATTCTTGAAGTCTCTAGTTTGCCACCGATTAACTTAGGTCAGCGCATGCGCTATTTGTTACAATATCCGTATGGATGTATCGAGCAAACTACTTCATCGGTGTTTCCACAATTGTATCTCGATAAGATAAAAGTACTGTCAGATGAAGAGAAGAATACCATTCAGCGAAATGTGAAAGCAGGAGTTGAGCGATTGAAAACTTTTGTGAATCGCGATGGTGGATTTTCATACTGGCCCGGTCATGAAGATTCAGACAGTTGGGGCACTACCTATGCCGGCCATTTTCTGTTGGAAGCCGAAACGAAAGGTTACTATGTGCCCAATGATATGATCAGGCGCTGGAAGAAATTTCAGAAGAGCAAAGCGCAGAGCTGGCGCAAAAATCAGGAGTATAGCAACAGTGAACTGATTCAGGCGTATCGCTTGTATACACTCGCACTTTCGGGCGATGCCGAGTTGGGTGCGATGAACCGCTTACGCGAACAAGGCAACATGCAGCCAGCGGCAGCGTGGATGTTGGCCGCAGCGTATGTAAAGGCTGGTCAACTCGAAGCTGCAAAGAAGTTGATTGAAAAATTACCAACGCAAATAAAACCGTATCAGGAGTTGGCATATTCGTATGGATCGGACTTGCGCGATAAAGCGATCATTCTGGAAACACTTTTGTTGTTGAACGATCGCACCAAAAGTTTTGAATTGGTGAAAGAAATTTCGGAATCTTTAAGCAACTCTAACTACTGGATGAGTACACAAACGTTGGCGTGGTGCTTAAAATCTGTAGGAGCGTTTGCCGGAGGAGAGAAAGGAGATTTGAAATTTACTTACACCTACAATGGCAAAGAAGTAACGGCTAATACTGGCCTCACATTGGCACAAGTAAACTTACCGATTGATGGCGTGAAGGCTGGCAACTTAAAAATAGTAAGTGGCAGCAAAGGAGTTTTGTTTGTAAGAGTGATTACGCAAGGTGTACCAGCACGTGGAGCAGAAGAAGATGGCGAGAAAAATCTTAACATCACGGTTACGTATGCGAGTTCTAAAGGTGAGTCGATAGATCCGACTACATTAGAGCAAGGCACTGAATTCGTTGCAACCGTTACGGTATTCAATCCGGGCATTCGAGGCATGTATAAAAACCTGGCGTTGAATCAAATCTTCCCATCGGGGTGGGAGATAAACAACTTACGGTTGACTGGCGATGAAGGTGCCGGCATAACAGGCGATGTGCCAACGTATCAGGACATTCGGGACGATCGGGTGTACACCTATTTTGATTTGCCTGCCAATCAACGCAAAACGTTTAAAGTGTTGCTTACCGCCAGCTATGCAGGTAGTTTCTATTTACCGGCTGTAAGCTGCGAAGCCATGTACGACAATAGTGTGTATGCGCGGAAGAAAGGTAAAGTTGTTGAGGTGGTGAAAAGAGTGGTGCAGTAGAATTATTACACGATTAGTCACGTGCGCGTTTTTTAACGCGTGCCCGAAGACTGATGTGCGGCAATCCTCCCGTTGAATTACATTTATTCACCAAAGGTGGTCATGGATAGGCAGCGAAAAAAATACAACTCACAATTGGACTGATCGTTTAATCGATTGGTTAACCGTGCAAGGATTAGTAAACAATAACTGAATGAATGGTTTTGAAAAGACAGCATTGACTCAGTATCTCAGTAAGTGGCCACAATTAAATAATGTTGCCATTGCTGCTATTGAGTTAGAATTTCACCGCAAGGAACTAGCAAAAGGAGAGTTGTTTTTGAAGGCCGGGAAGGTGGCAGATGAATACTTGTTTCTTGAACAAGGATTTATTCGGTCGTACCTTTTTGATACGGAGGGAAATGAGATCACCATGAATTTCTATTCAAAAGACGAGATGGTCTTTGAGGTTGCTTCATTCTTTCAACGCTCGCCTTCACAAGAAAATTTTGAAGCCACTACTGACTGCACGGGGTGGGTGCTCACTTACGAAAAGCTAAATCATCTATTTCACACGTTGCCCGAATTCAGGGATTTTGGAAGGGCCATTCTGGTGAAGGGATTTATTTCTTTTAAACTGAGAACACTGGCCATGATAAATAAAACTGCTGAAGAAAGGTATGAATTATTGTTGAAGTCTAATCCAACGATTTTTCAACACGCATCCCTCAAGCATATTGCCTCCTATTTAGGAATAACAGACACCTCCCTAAGCCGGATTCGAAAATTATTAGCGGGAAAATGATTTCTTGCCATTTGGCAAGCAGACTGGATTTTAAGTTGCCGAAAATTGTACTGCAATTAAATATCAACAGTCATGGAAAACATATCAATTTTCGCCATCATACTTTTTTTGCTCGCGAGCGCGGGTACTGTTTGGTTTTTTTATAGAGCTGGCAATAACTCCTTAAAAGTATTGGCAATTCTGTTGGCTTGGGCAAGTGTTCAAAGCGCTTTGGCTATGTCCGGCTTTTATCAAAATTGGGAAGCAACGCCACCAAGGTTTATATTTTTATTTGCGCCCTGGTTACTCGTTACCATTATTATGTTCAATGTTAACTCGACCAAACAGTTTATTGATTTGCTGGATATTAAATGGCTTACCATTTTACATATCATCCGGATCCCTGTTGAGGTAACATTGTTTCTAGTATTTTCAGAAAAGCTTATTCCGCAATCCATGACTTTTGAGGGAACCAATTTTGATATTCTTTCCGGGATTAGCGCACCCGTTATTTATTATATAGCTTTCAAAACAAAAAAACGAAATCAGAAATTGTTATTGATCTGGAATTTTGTTTGTCTCGGCTTGCTGTTGAATGTTGTTATCACGGCAATTCTCTCAGCAAAAACTCCTTTCCAACAGTTTGCGTTTGATCAACCAAATATTGCAATCAGTTATTTCCCCTTTGCGTTATTGCCATCACTTGTGGTGCCGCTGGTTTTGTTTTCGCATCTTGCTAGTATAAGGCAATTAGTATATGCTGCGAAAAGGTAACGTCTGATTATCTTTCTTCTGGTTGCTGGTATCGTTACCTTTGATCTAAAATTTTCAATTATGATCATTGATGTACATACTCACATTAATAACTATCATGAAGAACGAGTAGTCTCTTTGGAAGATTGCCTCGACAAACTCTCAGAGACCATGAAGGAAAACAATGTGAATTATTCACTTGTTCTCACGTCTTATAAAGTGAATGAGCACAGACCTAGCACCCAGCGCGTGGTAGAAGCAATCAGTGGAAGAGATAATCTGGGTGTAGTGGCGGGTATCAGTTATCTGAATTATGATCATCGTGATTTGCGAGAGATTAGTCTTTATCTTGAAGCTGGTCTTATAAAGGGTTTAAAACTTTATCCGGGTTATGAACCATTCTATCCACAGGATAATCGAATGAAGGTAGTTTATGACATGGCTGTCGAGTATGATGTTCCCGTCATGTTTCATTCAGGTGACACCTATTCGCCAAAGGGCAAGGTCAAATATTCTCATCCCATCCATCTTGATGATGTAGCTGTTGATTTCCCCGATCTAAAAATTGTAATCTGTCATGTTGGCAATCCCTGGATAAAAGATTGTATGGAAGTCGTTTATAAAAACAAAAATGTATTTGCTGATTTTTCCGGATTGGTACTTGGCAATTTCTCGGATAAGTTTGAGCGCTACATGAAAAACGAGTTAGAGGAAATGATTACCTATGCAGGCAACCCGCGTTATCTGTTATACGGCACCGATTGGCCTATTTCCAACATGAGTTCTTACCTGAATTTTATGAAGCAATTAGATTTGCCTGAAGAAAAGAAAGAACTTATTCTCTGGAAAAACGCAGCTGAACTTTTTAAAATCGATACTTCTAAACTGTAAGTGAAAATGGCCTAGGGATTTGCGTATTTGCCAGTGAGTTGTTTCCCGATGCGTTAGCTTTCCTTAAATTTAAGCATGCGTTGCCTATGTATCCTTCTGTTCCTTTCGCACTTTTTCCAAGCAGATAGTCAGGATTGGAGTGCAGTAAATACCAAAAGTATTCAACTATATAAATCGGGCAAGTATACAGAGGCTATCCAGGCTGCTGATGAAGCCCTCGAATTGGTAACCCATCAGTTTGGAAAGAATACAAGCCAATACATGGCAAGTTTGTCGAACAAAGCATACGCGCAAGCAGGACTAGGTGATTACCTACAATCGCTTTCTAATTTTAAAAATGTTGTTAGCCTCAGCTTCATCGTTTACAATCGTCCACATGTGGGGCAAGTTGAATCGCTAAACGAATTATCTAAAACCTACATTGGGTTGGCTACTTATGATAGTGCTCAATATTATTTGAATTGGGCACGGTTCATTTTAATTTCTATTCCAAAAGAAAACAAAACGCATTATGATACTTCAATTTATGCTCTGTTGGATGCACAGATAATGAGTAATAGTCTTGATGCAACTATTCATTACAGCAAGGGACAAGTACCGCAGGCAATCCAATTGTTGGAGCAACAAGTTGCTGTGTTAAAGGAAATTTATTCTAATGATTATGAATCACTAAACACCTATCAGACTTCTATCAATAATTTGTTTACCTATAATAATGAGATTGTCAATACAGAACGAGCATTAATGTATGCTCGCTTGTACTATAAACTGGTAAGAAGCAAACCTAATCTACTCAACGAAATTAGCGCATTGCAAAATCTTGGCAGTGTGTACAACAATATGGAAGTTTATGATTCAGCAACTTATTATTGGGATGCGGCACTTGGCTTGATCAGAAATAGTAATTATGAGAGCTCATATCTCCACTCGGCTATTTTAAATAACCTAGGTACATTAAAGTTAACACTTGAATCGTACGACTCGGCCATCTTATTATTGCGAGAGTCACTTCTAATTCAACAGGCAAAAGAAGCGCTACAGCCTACTCTTCATAAAACTACTTTATTTAATCTGGCGGAAAGCTATCATTGGGCTGGCAACTATGCGCAAGCCGATTCTATATATGCTGATTTGATTCAAAGCTTGCTCGATGGTATCGTTCACAACTTTACTTATTTAAGTGATAATGAAAAGCTAGCCTTTTATAAAAACCAACTTGAGTTTATTGAAAGCTATAAATCCTTTGCGCTGAACATTTCAGGATTAATTCCTTTGCAAGATTCTGAAACCCCCTACATCAATAAGGAAATTCCGGGTCGGTTGTTTGACTTGCAGCTCACAACTAAAGCAGTAATTCTCAACGCAAGCAAGCGCATGAAGAACAATATTTTGCAGAGTGGAGACAGCATTCTTATCAAAATTTATTCGCTTTGGGAGGAGCGAAAAAACCAATTAGCGCAAGGGTTAGTTGAGGGCAAGATGCCAGCAGATGATTTGTATAATTTAAAAGTTAAGATAGAAGAAAATGAAAAATGGCTAACTGATAATTCACGTAGTTTTCGATCAGGCTTTCAGTTTGAAAAAGCTAGCTGGCGCCAGGTACAAAAATCTTTAAAGCCTAATGAGGCTGCGGTTGAAATTATAAGATTGGTAGGTGGTTTGGTATATGGAGCTTTGATTATTACGTCTGAGACAAGGCAGCAACCAGTGATGTCTTTGATCATGAGCACAAAATCTAAGCATCTTGATAAACAGTTTTATAAAAACTATTATAATTCCATCACGCTTCAGGCGGAAGATACATTGTCTTATAAAACTTATTGGCAACCAATCATCGATTCAATTCGAAGTCACATGCCAAAACATAAAATGCCACAACGCATTTATGTTTCCAATGATGGGATATATAATCAACTTAATTTAAACACACTTCGCGATCCCAGAAATGGCAAATTTGTGCTGGACGAAACAGACCTTGTTGTTGTTACAAATACGAAAGATATTTTGAATCCACGAGTGAACTCAAAAAGAAAAAAGAATAATAGCGCTGCACTTTTTGGACGACCGCAATATTCGGCAGATGGTAGAGCCGGAAAATTTGTTGACTTGCCAGGTACCGGCAAAGAAGTAGAACTTCTTTACAAAGCATTGTCAACGGCTAAATGGAAAACTCAATTGTTTATAGCTGAGAATGCCAGTGAAGAAAATTTGAAAAAGCTGGATGAGCCAACCGTATTGCATTTGGCCAGTCATGGATTTTTTAATCCTGGCGAAAATGATGACGACTATTCTTTAGCGGAGACGATGATTCGCTCAGGCATTGCGCTTGCCGGAGTAAATGATTCGGATCGTCTTGCTGAAGATGGCTTGCTCACTGCCTTTGAAGTAATTAATCTAAACCTCGACTCTACTTTGTTAGTTGTGCTTTCGGCATGCGAAACTGCTAAGGGTGATGTTAACCATGGTGAAGGTGTGTATGGCTTGCAGCGGGCTTTACGTGTTGCCGGTGCACAAAACATGATTATGAGTTTATGGAAAGTAGATGATGAGGCTACTCAAAAGTTGATGGTGGATTTTTATACGCGTTGGCTGAAAACGAATGACCTGCGAGCTTCATTTCGTGCAGCGCAGAAAAACCTGCGCAAAGAATATTCTAATCCTTATTACTGGGGTGCATTTATTTTGACTCGGTAATGATATTAACATGCGGTTAATCTAAAATCAGTTAGTTTTTCTTGCCTGTTTGGAAACATATTAATTGAATAGCCGTTATATAGCTATACTAACAAAAATAATAGTAAAACTATTATTATGGCAAAAATTTCAATTGGTCTCTTATTTATGATTATTACCCTCTTTAGTGGAGTGGAAGGTTATGCACTGGTAAATGAAAAACTAGTAGAAAGTGAAAAATGTGCAGAAATAGAGAAATTAGAAAGCATAATAAATGCAACCTACCGCCACGCTGGTAAAAGATCGCATTCTCAAAACCGAAGAATTTTTAATTCATATTTTCTCCAAAGTCGAAAAATCGATCTGCCTGATTCTATCACGACTTATATACAGACTCCACTCTTTATTAAATTCCGGGTTCTTAGGCATTAAGCCGAAAGTCTTTATGGTGTAAACACCATTCATTCCTCACATTCTTTCAGTCACAATTTTTTATTGCATTCCGGTTAGGAATTTAATAGAAAGACTAAAAGTGATGGATAATTCATTTAAGCCTCCTGTTGGCAGAAGCTATCGGATAGTGGCGATTATAATTCTCTTCTATCTAGGCGCAGTGCTAATATCTATACTTAATTTTTGAAACCAAAAACAATTATGAATACTAAATATAAATCATTTCAATTTACCCAATTTATTTTAAGTCTTTTTATAGTTCAATTGCTTGGCACTTCTACTATAGCTTTTGGTCAGCGGTCAAAAAATTATACGAGTATGGAGGCCGCAATGAAAAATCCTGACAGTGTGCAATGGCTTACCTTGCGCAATCAGAGTCTGACTACTTTTCCAACTTCAATTCTTGAACTTCGTAACCTTAAATATCTTGACTTAAGCCAAAACCAATTCACTGAACTTCCTGACGAAATAGGTCAGCTAACTAATTTGTTTTATCTCGATTTATCGGGCAATAGCCTAAATCAATT
>JBBSBG010000115.1:0-8514 GCA_038251495.1 Cytophagales bacterium | reverse complement strand
TAGGGTAGAGGCAAGTACCATCAAGCAATTGGTGGATAGTATGAAGGTTGATCAGGTGGATTTTATGAAAGTAAACATTGAAGGAGCTGAACAACTTCTGATAAAAGGAATAGGTGATGCGATTTATAAAATAAAAAACATGGCTATTTCTTGTCATGATTTTCGATACAAGAATGAAGGCATTGAGTTTTTTAAAACAAAAGAATTGGTTCTTGAATTTTTGCGCGACAATAATTTTGAATGTATTACAAGAAACACGGGCAATCCACTGTTGGATGATTATGTTTATGCTTTTCCAAGGAAGTAGATGAACATTCTTTTTTATACTCCGGTTAATTTCCGATGCAGGGATATTGAAAGTCTTGCTAAGAAATATAGGGAGAATGGACACACCATATTTTTAATAAGCCAATGCGAAGCAGGCGCGCTTCAAAATTCATTTTTAAAATTGAATGCTATTGTTACTCCAATGATAGTGCCAAAAGGGAACTCTTTAGTAAGACTTTATAAATCAATACAGCTCATTATTTCATTCTGCAAGAGACATAAGATAGACCTTTTGTTTTCGCACCTTGAACCAACTAATTTTGTTTCAGTTATAGCGCAATATTTTATCACTACACGGGTCGTTATTTACAGGCATCATGTTGATTTGGCTAAACTTCAGGGATTTGATAATTCCATCACCTATAAACTCACCTATCTTTTAGCAAGAAATATTATTTCTGTATCCGAGGAAGGAAAACGATGGATGGTAGAAAAAGAAAGAATTGATCCTAAGAAAATTGAAGTTATAAATCTTGGTTATGATTTTTCCTTGTACGGCAGCGCAAATGCAGATGAAGTGATCGCTATTAAAGAGAAGTATGGAGCTGCGGTAACATTAATCACGGTTGGAAGTTTAAATCAATTTAAACGGCCTGAGTTGTCGATAAAAACTCTTTATGAGCTACGTCAGGAAGGTATTGATACAACCCTTTTGTTTCTTGGCACTGGTGAGCTTGAAGAAGCACTTAAGAAGCTTGTTAATGAGTTAGGCCTAAACGGCAAAGTTTTTTTTCTGGGGTATAAAGAGAATATCCTTGATTATCTGACTGCCGCAGACATGCTTTTACACCCATCTATTTCAGAATCAAGTTGCGTTGTCGTCAAGGAATCGGGATTGGTTCAAAAGCCGGTTGTGGTTTGTAAAGGAGTTGGTGATTTTGATAACTATTTGGAAAATGATCGTAATGCAATTGTAGTTAACCGAGATGATTTTGTTAATCAATCGGTGGTTCACATAAAAAAGATGTTGAGTAATCGTGAGCAGTATCGAATACTGGGCGTAAATCTTCATGAGGAAATCATTAACAGATTTTCGATCGACCGTGTTTTTAATAACTACTCCAAATTTTCAGTATGACTAATATCTTATTGGTTATACCCAATCTTGGTAGTGGAGGAGCTCAACGGGTTTTTAGACAGCAGTATGATTTTTATTCCCAGCATTTCAATCTGGTTGCATGTGTATTTAATAAAGATAATCTCGTTCAGGCTGATTCAAATCTCAATTTAATTTCATTGAACGTGCCTGCTGGGGATAATTTAATAACCAAAGCAGTTTACTTTGTCCAACGCATTTCGAGGTTGCGCGCTATAAAAAGAAAACATAAGATAACTCATTCAATAAGCCATTTGGAAGGGGCGGATTACGTTAATATTTTATCAGTTAGGACGGAGAAAGTGATTTGTTGGATTCATGGAACAAAGAAATTTGATAACGAGATATCTGGACTACTTGGTTGGATTAGAAGAAGAGTTTTAATTCCAAACCTCTATATAAGAAGTGATCATTTAATCTGTGTGAGTGAAGGTATTCGTAAAGAACTTCAGCGTGATTACAAATTCAAGCCCGAGTTGTTAGCTGTAATTCACAATGGATTTAATGCCGATGAAATTTTGCAACAAGCTAAAAATCAGGTAAACTTCCCTCATAATCAATTACCTGTTTTGATTACACACGGAAGACTGGCACACCAAAAAAACTTGCTTGCTTTGATTTCCATTTTTGCTAAAGTGAAACGCAATCTCAAATGCAGGCTTGTTATAATTGGAGATGGAGAGTTGAGAGATCGCCTCGTAGATCAAGCAACTTCGTTGGGCTTAGTTTCTTATAAGCGTTGGCAAGGTGATTTGCTTTCGCCTGAGTACGATGTTTATTTTATGGGCTATCAATCCAATCCTTATCCACTTTTAACTCGGGGCTCACTTTATTTAATGACTTCTTTGTGGGAAGGATTTCCACTAGCGCTGTGTGAAGCTATGATATGCGGTGTGCCTGTTATGGCCTCTGATTGCTTTACCGGCCCTCGCGAAATTTTGGCGCCCGAATTGAATACAAAGCAACCAACTGCAACTCCTATTGTTACTTCAAATGGAATGTTAATGCCCCTTGCTAACTCACTGGCAAGTATTGATTTTTGGAGTGACGAAATTTGTAAACTGCTAAATGATGAATCTAAACGTACTCTTATGGCGCAGAATGCAAATTTGAGAAGTAAGGATTTTGATTTAACGAAAATTCATAAAAAGTGGCTTGCCCTGATTAATGACTAAACCACGAATTTTAATTATTGAAAACTCAATTGCTTTAACAGGGGCATTAAAGGCAATAGCCAATGTCACTTTGTATCTTAAATCTGAATACAATTTCTTTTACGTTTTGCCAAAGGAAAGTTTAGCATCAGCGTGGATCAAGAAGTTTGATTTCGAATTTTCTGAATGGAAAATTTGGGAGATCAGCAAACGATCTATTTCATGGATTGCCTACTTCCCATATCTGATAATTAATGCAGTCAAATTAAAACGTATTGTAAAAGAAAAGACGATTAATCTTATTCATGTTAACGACCTTTACAATCTCATTCCAGTTGCCGCGCGACTATTAGGTTGCCGCACTCCTTATGTTTGCCACGTGAGGTTTATGCCAGAAGTTTTTCCCAAAGTTCTTTTTGATTTTTGGTTAAGAATACATCTACACTTTTCAAAAAAAATAATCGTTGTATCTGAAGCTTTGCTTAGAAAGTTGCCAACCCATCAAAAGATTGAATTGGTATATGATGGTTTTCCCTTCAAAAGCGAGGAGATGATCGATGACGCAAAGAAAGTAGATTCTAATTCTTATATATTTTTGTATTTGGCCAACATGATTAGTGGAAAGGGACAAAATTATGCACTTGAGGCCTTCGCTAAAGTGCATGAACAACTACCAGCATGGAGACTTCGATTTGTAGGTGGTGATATGGGGTTAAGAAAGAATCAAGAGTATTTGATCAGGTTGAAGGAAGACGCTGAGAATTTAGGTGTTTCTGATAAAATTGATTGGTTCGGGTTTACCGATTCAGTTGAAAGAGAATATAAGCAGGCAGATATTGTTTTAAATTTTTCAGAAGCAGAATCCTTTTCAATGACTAGTCTTGAATCACTTTCTTACGAACGAGCTCTTATTGTATCAAATTGTGGTGGTCCAACAGAGATTGTGAAGCATGAAAAGACTGGTTTGATTGTGGAGAATAAAAATGTTGAAGCTATGGCTGACGCAATGATTCGATTAGCCTCGTCATCTGCTTTAAGAATGCAACTGGCAGTTAATGGGAATAAATTCGTCAGAGAAAAATTTAATATTTTGGTTACAGCTGATAAACTGAAGGTAATTTATCAATCTTGCATGAGTTAAGCTAGTATGAAATTCAAGATAATCTTTTCAATTCTAATTTTTTTCCTACCTATAGCATTATCAGGTCAGTCAGTTATCGCTGATTTCGCAGCCCTATCTCAAGTTTGTATTAACCAAAATGTTAAACTAGTAAACCAATCGACTCAGGCTGATCGGTATGAGTGGGATTTTTGTCAAGGTGATTTACAATTAACCCCCAATGGAAACAACCTTGGAAATCTTGGTGGCAGCGTTACTACGGGTATTGATGTGGTTTTTGATGGAACAAATTGGTTTGGGTTTGTTACAAGTCAAAATACCAATTCAATCTTGCGATTAGATTATGGATCAGATCTAAAATCTACACCCATGATTACTAACCTTGGTAATATCAGCGGAAAAATTAATTCCCCAACAGACATTAAGATTATAAAGGAAGGTAGTAACTGGTTTGGATTTGTTTATGGATTGGCTGATCCTTTGTTATCTCGCATAGACTTTGGGTCTTCATTAACAAACACAACAGTAAGTACAAATCCCATATCGGCAGAAATAGTTCTCTCGGGAGCCGGATCCGTAAACGGTGGTTTTGATATAATGTATGCGGGTGGTAATTGGGTTATCTCACTTACTCTAAATTCATCATTTACAATTGTTAGACTTCCGTCTGTGAATGGAACACCAATGGTGACTGATGTTATTTCTAATATTAATAATCCTTTTGGTGTTTCATTAGGCGATATTGTATTGCTTGCCAGCAATGGAAACTATTTTGGATATGTTGTAGCTTATGGCAACAAGAGCTTGCAACGACTGAGTTTTGGTTCTAACTTATTCTCAACACCAACAATTGATAACATTCCTTTGCCAGTAATTTCTGGTATTTCTCCATACGGGATTGATGGTAGTTATGATAATGGGATTTATACACTTTTCATTTCAACATTAGAAGGAACTATTATTCGAGTCAGTCTGGGTTCGGATTTATCCACGATAAATGTAACAGGAAATTCTCTTGGTAATTTTTCAGTTTTGGAAAATACTCTAAAGATTAAAATTCTTAAGAATCAAAGTGATTGGTTTGCCTTTTCTCCATCATGGAGCACCACTCGCCTTTATCGGCTCGATTTTCCTAAGCCGGTATGCCAACTTTCTTCGATCATTACAGAAGATAGCCCGAATGTCAAATTTCAAGCGTCAGGATTAAAATCGATAACACTTAGGGCTTTTAAAAATGGAGGAGAATTTTCTGAGATAAGCAAAACGATAGATGTTAGCAGTAGCGTTGCCCCTGGTATCGATATTAACTTCACTAATATTTGCATTAACAGTACAACTAATTTTCAAGTCATTTCTGCGGATCCTATTCAAACATACAACTGGGATTTCGGTGATCTTGCTACGTCTACTAATCCAAATCCTACTCATCAATACTTAACCACTGGTTTATTTAATGTTTCTCTTTCGGTTAGTAATGCAAATGGATGTTTCAATACAACTGATAAGGCCGTTAAAATTTATAATGCTCCTATCGCAAGTTTCATTCTGCCAAGTGGACTTGTTTGTACAAACAATGAATTTTTATTTGAGAATACTACTCCAGATTCCTTTGATGGAAACCTATCTTATCAGTGGTTTGCCAATACTATCCCTATAGCAACTGCTCGCAATTTAACCTATGCGTTTACAGCGAGCGGTGATCAAGAAATAAAATTGCAAACCTCAATTCCAGGCTGTATGTCTGAATCGATACAAACGCTTACCAATATTCAAGAAGGTGCGGAAGTAAATTTTTTAGCTGGTGGACATTGCGAAGATGAGCCTTTAATTTTTACAAATAATTCTATCGGTGATATTGTTTCCTATCAGTGGGATTTTGGAGACGGACAATCAAGTTCAGTTACACGTCCAACTCACACATATCAAAACAAAGGAGATTTTCAGGTAGCACTTAATGCTCAAGCTACCAATGGATGTGTAAGTACGTCTTCACAATTACTTACTATCTACTCCAAACCTCAACCCAACTTCTCCATCGATTTACCGCCCTTCTCCTGTGCGGGGTCAGCCAGTCAATTCAATGATTTAACGCCAGCACTAACCGATAGCAACATTACCACCTGGACATGGAGTTTTGGAGATCCGGCCAATGGAACTTCATCTCAAAAAAATCCAACTTATGTTTATGGTCTTGCCGGAGATTATCCGGTATCAATTCAAACAACAACTAATTTCGGATGCACGAATTCTTTACAAAAGATAATAACTATCTCGACTGCACCAGCAATCAATTTTACAAATGGTGTAGCATGTTTAAATCAAGGCACTCAATTTACTGATGTATCGGATGGAACTGTGAAGGCCTGGCTTTGGTCTATCGGCAACAGTTCGTACTCAACAAAAAACACCACTCATACTTTTAATACGACTGGCCAACACGATGTCATGATCACAGTAACAGGAACCAATAATTGTGTAAGTCAGCTTACTAAAACAGTTACGGTGCCGGTGGCTCCGGTTCCAGACTTTACCGCAGTAAGCACATGTGTGAATAAGTCAACTGTTTTTCAAGAAAAGAATATTGGCGGAGCCGATCCTGCTGTTTCGTGGAGTTGGGATTTTGGTGGAACTGTTGGGTCAGGTTCGCCCGCACAACATACGTTTACCGCATTAGGAAATTATTCAGTTAAGATGAGTTCAACGCGACAGTCTGGCTGTGTGTATTCCATCACCAAATCAATTCCTATAACACAAGCTCCAAAGGCACAATTTTCTGCCTCGCCAGAAATAGGGGCTGTTCCCTTAGGGGTTGGGTTTACCAATACCTCAACTCAGGCAACTTCATATTTGTGGAGATTTAATGATGCTAATAATTCTACCAGTACTGAGTTTTCCCCGGCCTTCGTTTTTAACCAGCTTGGTTCCTATCCTGTCGAACTGATTGCGAGCAACTCAATAGGGTGCATGGATAGTTACAGCAAAACAATTCATGTAGTAGTTCCAGCGGTTAATGCCACGCTATCTTCCTTCAAACTTATTCCTTCGGGTAATTCAATGAAAATTGTTGTTACTATTAAAAACCAGGGAAATATTTCGATTTTGAATCCTGAAGTAGTTGTTGATCTGGCTGGGGAATTTTCATTCACACAAAATCTTATTGGCACCATACTTCCTAATCAGGAACTAACTCAAGAGTTACCTGCAGCATTTTTGCGCAGTCAGGCAAACTATGTTTGTGCGGATGTAAATGTAATTGGCGATAATAACCCATTGGACAATCGTCAATGCGAGAATCTTGATGTTGAGGTTATTGTTGTTCAACCGTATCCGAATCCTGCGCAAAACGAACTGGTTATTGATTGGATTAACAAAGATGATGAATCGTTAAGTTTGATTATTTACAATTCCTCTGGTCAGATTGTGTTGAAACAGAAATTCGATGGCTTGGCACCCGGCTTAAATCAGTTGCGACTAAATGTGAGCAACCTGCCAACGGGTAGCTATTACGTATCTCATCCAAAAGGAACCGTGTATCGCGGTTCCCGATTTTCGATTGTTCGGTAATCTTTAACCAAATTTTTAACCAAGGTTTCTACATGCAATAGGTGCCATCACCAAATTTTATTTTACTTTTACAATAAGTAGTAATAAAAACATCCCATTTCTTTTGAATGAAACTTAAACTTGACCAGATCGATCGCAAGATTTTAGAAATCCTGCAGACTAATTCGAATATAACGAACGCACAACTTTCTATTGAAATTGGCCTTTCACCTGCGCCCACTTTAGAGCGGGTAAAGAAGCTTGAGAACGCGGGCATCATAAAAAGTTATCATGCGGTGTTGGATATGGCCAGTGTGGGGTTGGGTGTTTCCACATTTGTTACGGTTTCGTTAAAAGGCCACAACAAAGAAAACATTGCAAAATTTATGGATGCAATAAAGGGAATTGAGGAAGTTGTTGAGTGCCATCATGTAACCGGTCAGGCTGATTTTATTTTGAAGATCGTTGCTGCTGATATTCCGGCTTATCAAAATCTGATGCTTGAAAAAATGACAACGATTGAAGTGGTTGACAACATGCAGTCCACAATCATATTATCAACATTTAAGGATAGCAAAGTAATACCTCTGCCATGAGTGAGTTAGTTTCTGCGAAAGCGCTTGTGCTTGATTCTGCGAAAGTAAATCAGAAAATTAGACGCATCGCTTACGAAATTTTTGAAAATAATTTCAAAGAGAAATCTTTTGTGCTGGCAGGCATAGACGGGCAGGGTTACTCGCTGGCAAAGTTGATTGCTTCTGACCTGGAGAAAATTTCTAAACTTCCAGTCCTTATCGTAAAAGTTTCGCTAGACAAATTGGCGCCTCTACAATCAGAAGTTGTGCTGGATGCCGTTAAGAAAGATTTTAAAAAGAAATGCATCATTCTGGTTGATGATGTTTTGAATACCGGACGCACACTAGCCTATGGTATGAAACCATTTTTAGTTACAGAAGTAAAAAAGATTGAGGTAGCTGTGCTTGTTAACAGGAGTCATACCTTGTTTCCAATTACTCCAACGTATACTGGCTACGAATTAACAACAACACTCAATGACCATGTGGAAGTTGTGCTGGGTAAAAAACCAGCTGTGTATTTGCATTGAAAGCGCATCCAAACTTTTTGAATTTTAAATTTTGAATCTTAATGTCTGTTTATAAAGCGTCAGAAGCAAAAAAAATAACTACACACCAACTTCAGGAAATGAAGAACCGGGGTGAAAAGATTGCTATGCTTACGGCTTACGATTATAGCATGGCGCGCATTATTGATGG
>JBBSBG010000114.1:0-8563 GCA_038251495.1 Cytophagales bacterium | reverse complement strand
TTTAGTCTGCTCCACCCCTTCGCCTCCTCGCAGGAGGATAGATTTGTCCAACTATTTTACTGTCGCACCGAAACCTAGACAGTTTGTTGAAAAAAATAAAAGCTGAGCTGCCATATCTGCCTTCAATTTGTTTAACTTTCTTAATGACCCTGACCCCCGAACAAAAAGAACATGCGATCGACCTAATTGAAATGGGCGAAAAGCTGGAGGCTGTCCGCTACTTTCAACAAACTCTTCAGCTCGATGCCGAACAGGCATTGGCCCTGACTGAAAAACTAGAAACTGAAGTAGAAGCAGGCCCTGATTTTGACAAGGAGTTCGAAGGGAAAGTTCAGGATCAAAAGCCGCATGGTGCAAATGTAGGCAAGTTGGTAGGCTTAACATTCATGAGTATCGGCATCATCATGTTAAGCAT
The DNA here is from genome assembly GCA_038251495.1 of Cytophagales bacterium. Lineage (GTDB taxonomy): Bacteria > Bacteroidota > Bacteroidia > Cytophagales > Cyclobacteriaceae > ELB16-189. The sequence goes on along the minus strand of JBBSBG010000114.1, from coordinate 8,148 downwards.
AGTGTTATACCTAATTTATTCGTATCAGCAATTTGAAAAAAGAGCAAAGGTTGTAAAAGGTACCGTGACCGATTATCAAACCCACATCAGCCAAAGCGACAACAGCTCCACGACCATGTATGCGCCCGTGTTCGAGTATGTGTACAAAGGTAAAACTCGCATGTACGTAAGCACAACCAGCTCGAATTATAAAGAATATGAGTTAGGCAGGTCTCTCGACATGTTTGTTGACCCCGAGCATCCGGAAGAAGTGTTGGTAAATAGTTTTACCGAGAAGTGGTTTCTGCCCATGCTGCTGGGCTTTATGGGCATACTGTTTACAGGCCTCGGCTACCTGGCTTATCGCATGTTGGACCGAAGTCAATAAGTCGCATATTTCTAAAACAGTCGATCGCTATCAACTTCCTCAAGCACTGCGGGCACATTGCTCGAATCTCTTTTACTGGTAATCAATTTACTGATCTGATGCGCCTCCATGTTAGAATCATCGTAGGGTACACACAATGCCAACACATCTGCTTTTGTTAAATTCGGATTTAACCAGTCGCCTTCATATTCCCGTGGAATGATTACCGGCATACGTTTCATACTGTTGTGGATTTCGGCCATCAACTTATTAGCCTGGGTAGTAAGCACCGAATAGGAATGTACAGTAGTGTCAGTTGATTTATCCTTCCATTTTGAATAGACACCCGCCACTGAAAATATTTTTTGATTTTTAAGATAGATGTAATGCGGTGTCTTCTCTTTTCCTTTTGAGTCTTGCCATTTCCATTCAAAGAAACCCGTCATGGGTATCAAGCACCGCTGATTATTTTTGAGGGCATCACGAAACGATGGCTTATCAAACATTTCTTCGCTAATGCAGTTAAGGGTTCTATTGCGAATGATCATCGCGTCCCCAGTGGACTTGGTAAACCAGGGGATCAGGCCCCAGGTAAACAGGCCGACTTGAGTTTCCGGTAACACCACGGGTGAGGCAAGATGATCGAAACCATTTTCGTGGTACACGTTGCTCCAATTATTTTTCATCTCATCCTCCAGGGTTATCGAGTAATAAGCCTCGAGGTCGGTCGCATTAAAATTTTTAGAGCCGTGGTAACACACGAGTTTTTATTTTGATTCAAAAAAAGTCAGAGCTCGTTCCTGCAAGACAAACTTTGTCCAACACTGTCGTTACTCAAACAACCCAAAGTACTAAATAAAGTTTTATTTGAAACGAAGTGTGCAAACCAGGCATTGATCTTACCAACATTAGCATTAGCAGCCCTCACCATAACTTTGGCACAAGAGCCCACGTACGCTTTTTGTATGCTTCATAAGCAACATTGCCAACGTACTTCTTCTCCAGCATGGGCACTCCCGAAACAAAGACAAGCAAAAAAGAAATTGTAATTGGACTAACGATTGTCCACCAACTGTCGGGCACCGGCAGCACGATGCCGTAGATACCCCACCACATCAATATCTCGCCAAAATAATTTGGATGGCGAGAGTACTTCCACAATCCACGCTGCATAATTTCACCCGGCTGTTTTGTTTTGATAAATTGTGTTAATTGATAGTCGCCAATACTTTGAAAAAGAAAACCCACTACCCACAGGCTTAACCCCACACCGGTAAACAGCGACAAACGAGTAGTAAACAATGAAGCCCATACAATGGGGATGCTAATGATCAGCAGAAAAAATGCCTGCAACAAATACACTTGCAGGTACGATCGCCAATAAAAAGATTTACCCCATTCGGTTCGCCATTGTTTATAGCGAAAGTCCTCCCCTTTACCCCGATTGCGTTGATAGATATGAACACTCAACCGCACGCCCCAAAGGCATACCAATACATACACCAGCAACGCTACCGAGCCTGTAGGTTGGGTGAAGAATAACCACCCACATAGCAAGCAATAACCAACACCCCAGGCAATGTCGGCAAGATCATTTCGCTTAAGGATGATGGCTACTAAAAACCATCCGGAGGCATATACCCAAAGGATGATCGCGGCAGATAATAATACATTTAATAGTTGAGCCATCGCATAATTGTATAACCCGCTGCACTCACCGTGCCTGTTAAAACAGACCCCCACGCTATATCAATAAATACAATCGTTAATGGCCAGCCCTTGAGGGTTGCTAAGTTGGTGAGATCGTATGTGGCATAAGTAAAAAAACCGAACAAGGCGCCCATCAAAATCGCCTTGCCTAACGAAGCCTTGTCAACGGCAGGAAGAATAGCGAAGATAAAAATGCCTACAATAAATAGCAGATAAAAAATAATGGCTGCAGTCCAGTTAACCTGATCGCTCAAAAAATTGCCCAGGTATTTATTATACAATCCTTTTGCTACTACCCCAAGCCACACGAGGTCGATAGCAAAAAAAACGATCGCGGTAAGCAGGTAACCAATAATAAGTTTTGAAGACATGACTTGTTAGTTAGCGAAATTGTTGGGTTCTTTTTTATTCCTTCAATGCATCTTCTTTACTGATGCTCACCACCACCTCATTTCTACGAAAGATAATAGCCCATGGTGCATTGTAGCCCAAGTAACGGACATCGTTACTGTGGTTGATGCCCAGAGTTTTCAATTCTGCAAATAGTTGTTCTTTCTTATTGGCAATTTTATCATCGGATGCATACCCACCAAAGCGAAGCACGGCCACATATTCTGCCGCTGATTCGTGCAGTTGAATTTCACGACCAAGTGGAGCCGGCAAATTTTTCATGTCATAGCCTGCTGGCATCACGAAACTCATTTCAGATTGAGTAGCACCAAAGCTCATGCGCACAGGCGCTGTCATGGCGATTTCTTTTTTGCCTTTATTGCCACCAAAAATATAGGCGGCCAGCTTTCTAAAGTTGTTGTTGCTGCTCTTTTTATAGGTGGTGTCGGTACTTGTTACAGTAGCCATCCATGCTTTAGGATAGTATCGGAACTCAATGTTTCCGGCTTTGCGAACCTCAGCATAGGGTTGCTCTGGTGTGTTGCCCATGATTACGTAAAAAAGTGTAGTAACTGCCGCTACAACTACAGCAATAATAATCGTTGCTTTGTTCATAGGCTTTCGTTTCTCTCTCCAAACAATTAAATAGGTAAAATAGTTTTTTTGAAAACGGCACGGCATTGATGTATTCATAGTTAATAAAACGTCATACCTCACTTCGGAAGACATTTTTTCGGGCAGTGCCTCATTTCTCAGTGGAGTCTCTGTTTTCACCACTCCGCGTAATACCATGCGCAGCGTCCCTGCCTACCGCAAGCAGGCCCGAAACGGGAGAAACTGCTAGGAAAGGGATTGCAACTATACGATCAACGTTGTCATTGCAGGCGAGTAGCGGCAACGTTAAAATTTAGCAGAACTTTAAATGAGACTCGCAGTCCCAAACTAGGTGTCGCCTAATCTAAGCCAAGATTCCGGATCGCGCAGCATTCTATATTTAGAATCAAATCAGTTATGTAAACTCGTCACACTATAAAAACTCATCAAGCTTGTCCGGAATGACACTACACATTTTAGCTGTCATTGCAGGCGAGAAACCCTAAGAAAAAATTTTGGCCTTAGTTAAAACGAGACCCGCAATCTCATACATTGATAACTACTCAATACTTTTCAGTAAAAGTTCTGTGGGTTTTGATTTTCCTTTTACAAGCCACGCAACGCCAAACAAAACCAACATGATTGCCTCAATAATATATACCAGGTTATAAGGCAGCCAAGGTTCACCTTTAAGCGGAGTGAAACTAAAAAGTGCAAGCAAACCCAAACACGTTACCATGCCCCTACCACAAATAAGGTATAAGGTGCCTTCTGCATTTTTTATAAAAGTCTTGTCAGATTGTCTGCGGAAGTTGACCATGCACAGCACGGCAATAGACAAAAAGAAGAGTGCAGCAAATGCCAGGTGTAAGGCACCAGCTTTGGCCGAAGAGACAAAGATGTGCAGGTTGTCGGTGATCTTGTGATCCGAACCGGTTGGAAACACGACAATGCCAAATGCACAAACAGCCGCCAGCGTGGTAAGTAGTTTATCCGAAAGCCAGGCATACTTATCTTCGGTTGGTTTTTTATCATGCCCTTTATAGCAAACTAAAAAGATGGCCACAGTTGTGAGTACACCTGTAAAAATTGGCCCAGCTGCCGTATAGTAAAAATGACTGATGGATGATTTCAGGTTTAAGCCTGCCTGATAGGGTTGTGATTTTTCAATATCAACAAAGAGCGGGCTGTTCAGTAAGTCTAAATCATTTACAAAAGCATTTGTGCCCCAGCATAAAAAGGGCAATGCAATACCTAATACACCAATGAGCTGGCGCAGCGCATGGTAGGAGATCACATAACTATTGGATTTCATAGCAATTGATTTTTGAACACTACAAGTTAACGATATCCACGATGAAAATTTAAATTTCTAAAGGAGTGCCTCCGGAACGAGACGGGTTGTGGGTTGACTTTAACAAAGCAAACGCAGCGGCTCCGAAAACGGGAGACACTGCCAGGAAAGAAAACGCCCGGTGTATGTCAAGGTTACCCATAGTTTCCGTTAGTTATGTTTACGCTACTCTCTGCTGATACAAATGCTTCTGAAACTCTATAAACAAGGACCTAATATTAGAAACCTCACCCAAAATTTCTTTTGCATCTTCCAACGATTCATACTTGTTGGTCAGTAAGATTGGTAATTTCTAGTGGTCAAGTTCATCAACACCTGTTTCAAGATATTTGCTCAATACAGTCCATGAGTTTTCACTTTCTCCCTTCGACTGGCTCAGGGTGACAGCCTTTTTCAGTTTAACAAAGTCAGCCAAATCGTTTTTGTTGAGTGAGTTTATTTTGCCCAGGTTTCGATCAAGATTAAGCTGATAAAACCAAACCTTTTTTGTGGAGGTATCCTTTTCAAAAAACAGCATCACCGTTTTTACTCCCGCACCGGTAAAGGTTCCTCTTGGCAATGGAAGTTTTAAGGAGCTGAATGTTTTCAATAATGCGCACGCGTTCCACTTTGGTTTTATAATCGCGCAGGGACGGATAGTAGGCCATACGAATTTTATATTTTGGTACTTACAAGGTCGCTTTTTATTATTGTTTGCAAAGGCCGCCTCTCAAATTTTTCCTGCATCACGCACATTCGAAAATCATGTCAGCAAGAACCTAATTCATTCGTAAAAATTTTGAGGTGTCTAAAAAATGACCAGCGGCTTCATTGAGCATTGCCATTTCAGGTTCACCAAAGTTGTTGGATAACTCGCTGCGAAATAATTCCAAGCGTTGCGTTTGCATTAACCGCTTCGAAATAGATTGCGCTTTTACTTCACCCACTAAAAAAGCGAGCTTGAAATACAACTCTTCACTTAATAATTCCATTTGGCGGTGATGCCCCGGAAGCTGCCCTCGGCTTAATTTAATGCCAGTGTCCTTAAGCACATTCCCAATGTGTTCCAGCAAGTCGGCCAGGTGAATGCGATCAAACGCGCTGCGGCTCTCTACCTTACTAATGAGGCTGCGAATATCGTGGCCAATGGATACAAGGTCTTTGATCATAATTTCTTTTTTATAAGAAGTTGAGCGGTATCGCGAAAATGATTAGCGGCTTCATCGAGCAAAACGAGTTCGCGATAATCAATAATGCCGTTTACTAATTCAGCATGCAGTAATCGAATGCGGTAGGTTTGCTTAAGCCGATCGGTTAATACGTGTGCCTGGTGTTCGCCCAATGCTGGGCCCAATAAGAAATAGAGTTTTTGGCTGAGGTGTTCTAATTGTTCACAACAACCGGTAGGAAACTGATCGTGCGAAAGCTTTTCGAAAAGCTCTTTTATTAACTCGCCTGCGTGCTCAAGTTGGCTTGCCAGCATGGCCTGGGCAGTGGTTTCTTGCTTTTTTAATATGGATGAAAAGTAAAAAATCTCACGGCTGGCGCGCAAAATATCAATAACCATGGCCATAGAAGCCCTGCGATGGGTAAAAGTGTTTTCCTGCAAAGGGGAATCAACGTTGGGTTTATTCATGGATGGAAAGATGATTGCAAGGGAACAATAAAATCAAGGGTATTTTTCCCCGAAAAAGGGGGGAAAATTCCCGCCCAAAGCGGGGTAAAACCCCGTTTCATTTGTAAGATGAATTACCCATCTTTGAACCGACCCTTACTTTTAATCTAAAAACGAAGTATTATGGCCACAAAAGTGGAAGCATTCACATTCATTTTCAGCGCCAGCGACATGCAAAAGTTGCTGGACACTAAGCCGGGCAAAGTAGTTTGCGTGGTAAGTATTGAAGAAGCCACCACCACCGAAGGCAAAAAAGTAGGCGCCTTAACCATTGTTGGCCGCGGCCCGATTGAAGAAGGTAAAGCCGGTGGGTTTGAGATTATGGGATGTCCTCACCCTCCGTGTCTACCAGGTGGTAATTAGTCTATAATACTCAACCCTCAATTTTTTTCTTAGACTCAAGCTAGAAAAAAACTATTCTCGTTAACGTTAATCTTACCTAACCAATTTGTCACACTTCTTTTTTTATATAATAGAACCTATATCCTATACGCTCTACTTTATAGGATTTCTTTTTCTTTTTCTAAAAATAGAACGGAAACTAAGATACCTCATACTAATAGCGTATTCATTAGTTTGTACTGCTTTAATGATTCGTGCTACCATTAGATTAGACTCCGACACTTCTAACACTTATCTCTACAACATTTTATACCTCATAACCAGCTTGGCTTTTGGTTTCTATTTTTTTGAAATACTTAAAAATCAATGGAAGCGACTTGTCGCATTAATAGCAGGGTTATCCGTGTTAATCTACTATTTCATCAACATTAAGGAAGTCTATTTCGATAGTATCGGATTTGTAATCACCTCTACCGGAATTATTGTCTTAATCTTTCTTTTTCTGGATCAAATAATGACTAATGTCACAGAAGAACCATTATTCAACAACTTCGACTTCTGGTTTATTTGCGTGCAACTGATGTACCACCTTGGATCGTTTGCAATTTTTTTAAGCTACAACTACTACACGCACCGCTTTTTCTCTGAAGGATCACCCGATTCATTTAGTAGAATGATGGGCTATCTTTGGGTCGTTCACAATATTTTATTATTTGTTGGTAGTGTTATTACGTGTGCTGGTGTGTTTTGGATATATTATCGAAAGAAAAAAATAAGTCAGCATGTATGAGATTAGGAATGTTCATAATCACATGGGCTAACTTACCCACCCCTCAGCATGTTTTCAAATAAACGAGTTTGCCATAATCCTTACATCCTTGTGGGTTTTTCGTAATGTTCTCTTATTTTTAGATAGATTAAAAAACCCAGCACAAGAGTTCATGGATATCTCTCAGGAAGTTACCCTCATTGCAATTGCCTGCGCCTTCTTTTTGCTGGTGGCCATCGGCATTATAATCCTCATTCTCATCTATCAGAAAAAACAGTTGCGCTACAACTACGAGAAAAAGGAACTGCAAAACCAATACACCGAAGAATTGTTGAAGACCCGGCTTGAAAGTCAGGAGCAAACGTTAGACACGATAAGCAAAGAAATTCACGATAACATTGGCCAGTTGCTCAACAGCGCAAAAATGTTAATTGGGGTTGCCCAACGTAAGCTACCCACGCCAGAAGAAACCTTACAAACAGCAAACGATACGCTCGGGCAGGCCATTGAGGAATTGCGCACGCTCAGCAAGTCGCTTAATAAAGAGTGGCTCGAGCAATTTAGTTTTATTGAAAACCTACAGGCCGAAGCTGCCCGCATTAATGCCTCGCAACGTATTTCCATGCAGGTAGAAGTGCCGCACGAACTCGCGTTACCCCGCGATAGACAATTAGTGCTGTATCGCATGGTACAGGAAGCGTTTCAAAATTCATTAAAACATGGCGAAGCAACCCGCATTCGAATTGAAGCGAAGCAACAGAACGGGAGCCTGCATGTGCAAGTGGAAGATGATGGCAAAGGATTTAATGCAGCTGATTCAACGCTGGCAGGTTTCGGCATCACAAACATTAAGCACCGGGTGGCGTTGTTGGGCGGCACTGTCAAATGGAATTCACTAAACCCGGGCACGCAGGTCTTATTTCAAATTCCACTTCAAAACATGGTATGAATATTCGCATTGGCCTGGTAGATGATCATCAATTGTTTCG
>JBBSBG010000113.1:0-8570 GCA_038251495.1 Cytophagales bacterium | reverse complement strand
AGGATTTACTCAGGTTAACAAGACTCGAAAATCTTGATATTTCGTCAAATCAAATTTCAGAATTACCAAACGGGCTATCGCAACTTGAATCTTTAAAACTGCTTGTTTTGATGAACAACCCGTGGGATGATGAAACCCGAAAAAAATTACCAGACCTTGCCAAGGCACTTCGCAGCCGCGAGGTGATTGTACAGGTGGAGGAGAATTAGTGGTAAGTAGTAATCGGTAAGTAGTAAGTAGTAATCGGTGAAGAGTTTACACCGGATACCAATTACCGAATACCGATTACTTCTTACCAGCCTTACCTATTTCCGGCTCGTTCATCAGTTGAACTTTTGCCTTTTGTAATTCTTCTTTTTGCGCTTGACTAACCACGGGATAGTTAATTTTTAGTGTGGAAAACTTTCTCGCAATAATGGATGCTATGGCCAATCGTGTAAACCACTTATCGTCTGCGGGTATAATATGCCATGGTGCGTAGTCAGTTGAGGTTGCACTCAATGCTTCTTCATACGCCTTTTGGTATTCATCCCAGTGAGCTCGCTCTTTTAAATCGCTCAATGAAAATTTCCAGTTTTTACTTGGGTCGTCAATGCGTTCAAGAAATCGTTTCTTTTGCTCCTGCTTTGAAACATTCAAAAAGAATTTCATAATCACGGTTCCGTTATCGGAAACATTTTTTTCAAATCGTCTGATCTGTTTGTACCGCTGTTGCCAAAATTCTTCATCAACATCCTTAACGCTATTTATACCGGGAATCCGCTCGTTCATGATCCAATCTGGATGAACCTTAGTTACCAACACATTTTCGTAGTGCGAACGGTTATGGATTGCTATCTCGCCACGTGCTGGCAAAGCAAGTTGATGCCGCCATAAATAATTATGATCTAATTCTACGGTATTTGGAGCTTTGAAACTGTAAACCTTTACCCCCAATGGATTAAATCCAGACATGATGTGTTTAACAGCACCGTCTTTTCCTGCTGCATCCATAGCCTGCAAAATGATTAAAACCCCATAGCGATTGTGGGCATATAATTCGTCTTGCACTTTTGCCAATTCCTTACGCCCGTTTTCTAAAAGAACCTCCGAATCGGATTTATTTAAGGTTTTGCCCTTATACTCAGTATCGAAGTTCTTGAGTTTCACCTTCTTTTTAGGCGTTACTGTGAATTTTTTTATTGGAATAAGTTTTTCATCTGTAAGCATACCGTGGGGGTTTATTCTTATAAACTTAATCATATACTAATATCAGAAACATGATTTTTCGCACTTTTTAGAAATTAATTACCTCAGCACCATATTTCAATCTAATATTATTAAATTGATGAAAGTTCACGTAACCTACTGATCGTTTTGAGAAAAGTGCTGCCCATATTTCTATTAAGCCTGCTATTCTTTATTGTTACATTACCATTGATCGCCCAGGATGAAGAAGCTATAAAGGCTATAATAGCCAAGGAAACTTCAGCCTTCATGAATGTGGATTATAAAGGCTGGGCCGACACGTGGCTAAAAGTACCTTATGCTTACAGAACTTATTCCGATGCTACAACATCTACCTACAGCGAGGGCTGGGATGAATTGAATAAAACATTTGCCGAATATTTTAAAACTGCACACCCAGCAAATGCAGAAATAACAAATGACTGGATAAAAATTAAGATTTATGGAAATGGCGCTTATGTGCGGTTCACTCAAAAGATGAAAGACGGAATCGATTTGGAAGAGACCATTCAGATGCGGGTATTAGAAAAGATTGATGGGAAATGGAAAATTGTTTGCCTTGTGGCGATAGCGAGGAGCGTTAGTAATCAATAGTCGGTGTTGGGTTTTCAGTGATCAGTAACTATATCAATTATCCACATAAATATCTACTTTATGAAAATCAGTAAAAATTTAATTCTGGCGGGATTACTATCCTTCATGATTTCATCCGTTGTCGCGCAGGACGCGAAAGAAATTGCTGCTATTAAAGCAGTAATTGAAAAAGAGACTTCTTCTTTTTTTAATCTCAACCAAAAGGATTGGGAAGCCAGTTGGCTGCCGGCTGCATACTCATATTGGTCATATTCAGATTCTACGGGTACAAGTTTTATTGAAGGATGGGATGCCATTAAAAAGAATTTCGATGAGTATTTTAGAACGCACGTAGCCAACCGGCAAATTGATGTGGCGCATCAGGACGAAGCGGTTAAAATTGATCGCACATGGGAAAGTATTCGCATCTATGGAAATGGTGCCTATGCCCGTTACAAACAGCAAGTGAAAGACAACATCAATTATGATGAAACCTCGCATGTGCGAGTGCTTGAAAAGAAAGACGGGAAGTGGCGTATTGTTTGTGTTGGCGCAATTGCTGCTTATCCTAAGGAGTAATTCAAGTCTATTAATATTGATTCGATCTTAACAGAACCAAGGTGCAAGCCTCAAGGGCTTCCGCTCCTGAATCTGTTACCAGTTTCTCGAACTCTGCATTTTCAGTTCCTGGATTAAAGATTACGCGCTTAGGCTTAAGACTAAGAATGTAATCATAATGTTGGGGTTGATGTTGCGGACCAATGTATAGAGTTACTGTATCAACATCTGTAATAACAGGTCGCTTATTGATTTGTAAAATCTCTTTTCCATAGACTGAACCTGACTTAATACCAACTGGAACAATCTCATGACCATACTCTGAGAGCATGCCCGCAGCGGTAAAAGCATAACGTGCTGGGTTTGTTGTTGCTCCTATAATTACCGTCTTCTTCATACAGATTTTTTTATATACATACGCACAGCAGCTTCGGCACATCGTTCGCCATCCATAGCGGCCGACACAATTCCTCCTGCGTAGCCCGCTCCTTCCCCGCAAGGGAATAATCGTTTTGTTTTAATGTGTTCTAACGTTTCCTTATCCCTTGGGATACGCACTGGTGAAGATGTACGACTTTCAACACCCACTATCTGCGCTTCGTTCGTTAAGTAGCCTTTCATTTTACTTCCAAAGTTTTTAAATCCTTGACGCAAACTATCGGCTATGAACCCTGGCAATACTTCTCGCATGTCTGCGGAATGAAGTCCAGGCTGATAGGAAGTATCTAGCAAGGAATTTGAAACCTTACTTTCAACAAAATCGCGCAAGCGTTGAGCTGGCGCTGTTTGAGAACCACCTGCCAATTGGCAGGCACGTTTTTCAACATCGGATTGAAAATACATTCCCGCTAAGGGACCAAACTTTTGATATGATTTAAAATCTGATTCTTCTACTGAAACAACTATTCCTGAGTTCGCATACTTTGAGTCTCTGCGGGAGGGACTCATGCCGTTTACAACAATCTCGCCAGGAGCTGTTGCAGCCGGAACTATGAAACCACCCGGACACATGCAAAACGAAAACACTCCACGCTGCTTACCATTAACATCCGCTTGATGAACTAACGCATACGAAGAGGCTGGTAGAAATTTATCACGTTCTGTCGGGCAATGATATTGTATCTGATCAATAAGATTTTGAGCATGCTCAACCCTTACTCCCAATGCAAAGGGTTTTGCTTCAATGAGAATATTTTGTTGATGCAGCAATTGATAAATATCACGAGCCGAGTGACCGGTAGCCAAAATAACTGAGCGTGCAGTTAGTTTATCTCCGTTTTGTGTAACAACCCCAGTGAGCTCTTGGTTAGTTAAAACAAACTCAGTCACCTTTTTATCAAAATGGATTTCGCCTCCGGCTTGTAAAATACTTTCGCGCAAAGCGGCTACCAATTGTGGTAATTTATTAGTGCCAATGTGGGGGTGTGCGTCAAATAAAATATCTTCATTGGCACCATGAGCAACTAGAATTTCAAGCACTCGCCTTATATCGCCTCGTTTTTTCGATCGTGTATAAAGCTTGCCATCCGAATACGTGCCCGCACCACCTTCGCCAAAGCAATAGTTTGATTCAGGATTTACAATGTGCTGCTTATTGATTGCTGCAATGTCTCTTCTTCGAGCTTGAATGCCTTTGCCGCGCTCAAGTATTATTGGCTTGACGCCTAATTCAATCAACCGAATTGCAGCAAATAGTCCGGCCGGACCGGCACCCACTATAATTACAGAATCAGCTTGCGAGACATTAGGATAATTTTTTGTGTATGAAATCAGTTTAGTGAACTCAGGCTTAGGAATAAGTTCAACAAGAACTTTTACAACAACCTTTCTTCCTCGTGCATCAATGGATCGCTTAACAGGATTAAGATAAACACTGCCGTTATCTGGTATTTTCAGTTTTTGATAAAGTGCTGATGTACCTAGCTGCTCATCAAAAGCTTCTTGCGGAGTAAGCTGAACTTCTTCTGTCTTTTTCATTGGAAAGGTTCAAATAAAATTGACAATTGATAACCAATCAATTGACAACGCTGGGTGATAATGGAAAACTTTTGCCAATTGCATATTTGTCAACTAACTACTTACCTTCTGCCATCAAAAGAAAACGAATACCCAAAGTTGAGCCCGAAACGAAAAGTCTGTGATAGCTTCTTTTGATTGACGGTTTCAAATACGGTTTCAAAAATTGGTTCAACATCAAAAATTCTGTAACCGATTCCATAGCCAACGAACGCATCAATAGTAAAGCCATCGCCATCATTCTTTTCCATCAATCTAGTCCCCAGTAATAATCCGTACTCAGCGCGTTGTTCAGAAGCACTGGCCGTTAATACATTGCCAGGCGCTAACGGAAAGTCAATATTAGAAAAATGACTCACGTTTGTCAACCTAATTTCCTGCGCGAAATACCACATCCCGGTTTTCATTGGGTTATAAAATTTCTGTTTGACAGAAATTGCATAGCCCCTATCGAACACATCCCGCATAGGTATATCTGAGTCAGCAGTAAAGAAAGGATTTCGAATAGCCTCAAAACCAAATTCATGACCAAGACGCTTTTCGTTGTAAAACTCAATTCCAAAAGGCATCGAGCCTACAAATGACATAGCTGGGTTTCCCTCAACGATAACGCCTCGGTATTCGTAAACCCGAGGTTTAAAATAATAAAAGCCTTTTTTTGAAACTGCTTTATTCACCTTGCTCTGTGTTTTTGCTAAGCTGGCGATTTCATTGGCAAGCACATTGTTTTCATATACAGGTTTGTAGTAGCCGGAAAGTTTACCATCTTCTTCATAAAGATCCCAGGTGCCAACCCGTAAATCATTATCGATCGCGCCTTTTGTTTGAAGCGACCCAGACCTAAAGTATCCTTTATACATTCCTTTCCCCTCCACAAAATCGCAATCGCCTTCTAACCTACCATCTTCATAATAATAATTCCATAGCCCCTGGCTCTTACCGTTTTGAATCAAGCCTTTCATTTTTAATTTGCCCGATGGATAATATTCGCGATACTCGCCACTGCCGGTTTGATAAGTAATTTCACTTTTCAATTTTCCATCAGGACCATTTACACTCCAAAAACCGTTTTTCTTCCCACCCACAAACTCACCTGAAGAACTCAGCGCGCCATCTTCAAAATAATATTTCCATAGACCAACAGGTTCATCATTTGCATAATCTCCTGCAGAAGAAATTTTTCCGGAAGTATAATAGTTTTTCCAGTTTCCATTCTTCTTGCCACTTACAAACTCGCCTTCACTTTCTAAAACTCCACCTTCCGAAAAATAGCGCCAATGCCCAACGTTGCGAGCTTCAGCCTTCGGGCCTTCTGCAAAAACTTTTCCCGAGTGATAGTATTCAGTGTATCGTCCATGATTCTCAGAATACTCTATTTGCCCTCGAAGTACCCCATCTTCAAAAAAAGTTTTCCAAACTCCGGTTCGTTTATTGTCGGTGTACTCTCCTGTTTCTTTTAAGTCACCGCTTTCATAATATAATTTCCAATTTCCTTCACGAAGTTTATTTATGATTGTGCCTTCCATGCTCTTTTGTCCGCTTTCATAAAAGTATTGCCACAAACCGTAGTTAGAATTTTGGCGCAGAATGCCGCGCATCTTCACGTTGCCGGTTTCATAATAAAAATCCCACACTCCCGAGGTTTCATTATTTACAAACTGACCTTTTGATTCAATGTTGCCATTGAGAAAGTAGGAAATGTAACGACCATGCAACACGTTTTGAATTGTGTCCTTAACCTGATAAACTTCTTTCAGATTATTTTTTTCGGCATCGTGATAGGTATTGCGAGTGACTCCCTGACCAAGCAGCGTTAGTGGAAGAATTAAAAATATGAGTACCAGATTCTTCATGCAATCGTAATCTCAAAGATAATTAAATCATTTAGAGATCGCCTTTGTAACTGCGGCCTTCCCCCACTCTTCTTTTTCCTGATCGCTCCAGAGCTCTGGGTAAAACATAATCCGCTGAAAGCGTGGTGGCAGATATTTTTGCCAATTGGTTCCACCCGTTGCTTTAATATCGTCCGGATCGCGATGCAGGTAACGACCCGCAGATTTTAAATGCGCCAAAGGCCACAATACATTTGATAACATATCTAACTCGCGCAGGCGACCTATCACAGTTATTGAAGTAGGAAAATTTTCCAGGTAAATCTTTCGTAAATTTTTTGTTCGATACTTCATTCCCGTATCCAGAAAAGTCTTCATATACTTTTCCTCAAATTGTTGTAGTGTAAGCGTCTTTTTACCAGATGCCAATTCGGTAGCGCCACTGCGCCAATATAAATGCTCAACCTGCTGACCAATGTCACTATACTCAAGCATTGCCTCCCTAAATTGCGTATGCACCAGATTAACCATGTCCGTGCAACAAATTTCAATCAACCGATATTGTGCCGACTGAAAGCCAGACGCTGGTAGTAAAGACATTCTAAATTTAAGGAATTGATCACGCTCCATCCCATCTACCATCACCGAAAATGAATTCTCCAATAATTGGAAATAGCGAATGATTCGATCTAATCTTTCAATAAAAAATTTTTCTTCTATGTTTTCCTTTTCTGCAATCTGTCCAATTTCCCAAAGTATCAAATTGAAATAGAGTTCTGTAATCTGATGATAAAGAATGAACACTTTTTCATCCGGAAATTGTGTCTTCGGACTTTGAAGACTCAACAAAGTATCTAAATGAATGTAGTCCCAATAGGTCAGATAATCTGAATGCAACAACCCATCCAGGTAACTGGATAAGTCTTGCCCCATTACAGCATACTTTTGTTGAAGCTTTTTCAATTGTTCAACGAGCGCGGGATCTAAAGATTTGTCCATAGAATTATCAATACTTGCGTAAATTTGACCCATTCAAAAGAATATCCAAAATTATGGCTACCCCATCTCAACCCAAGGTTAAAAAATCACTAAAGCAAGATAGTTACGAACAGCCCGATTTTTACCTGATCGATGATTTACTGACTGAAGAGCATAAACTTATTCGCAGCTCCATTCGCGAATTTGTGAAACGTGAGATTTCACCTTACATCGAAGATTGGGCGCAAAAGGCAATTTTTCCTTACGAGATTGTTAAAAAGTTTGGTGAGATCGGTGCGTTTGGACCTACTATTCCGCAAGAGTATGGTGGTGGTGGATTAGACTATATTTCCTACGGAATTTTGATGCAGGAAATTGAACGCGGTGACTCAGGCATGCGATCGACTGCTTCTGTGCAAGGTTCATTAGTCATGTATCCAATTTACAAATTTGGAAGTGAAGAGCAACGTAAAAAATATTTACCCAAACTTGCTAATGGCGAATGGTTGGGTTGTTTTGGATTGACTGAGCCCGATCATGGATCTAATCCGAGTGGTATGGTTACTAACTTTAAAGACATGGGCGACCACTATTTATTGAATGGTGCCAAGATGTGGATTTCAAATTCGCCAAAAGCTGATGTTGCTGTCGTTTGGGCGAAGAATGAAGCCGGACGAATTCACGGATTGATTGTGGAACGTGGCATGGCTGGCTTCTCAACACCAGAAACTCACGGTAAGTGGTCGCTTCGCGCGAGCACAACAGGCGAGTTGGTTTTTGATAATGTGAAAATTCCAAAAGAAAATTTACTGCCAGGTAAAAGTGGTTTAGGTGCCCCGATGATGTGCCTAGACTCAGCGCGCTATGGAATTGCATGGGGCGCATTGGGTGCTGCTATGGATTGTTATGATTCTGCGCAGCGCTATGCAAAAGAAAGAATTCAGTTTGGCAAACCGATAGGATCATTTCAGTTGATTCAGAAGAAGCTTGCTGAGATGCTAACAGAAATAACGAAAGCACAACTTCTTAATTGGCGATTAGGTGTGTTGATGAATGAAGGAAAGGCAACTACTGCCCAGATTTCATTGGCTAAACGTAATAGCGTTATCACTGCCGTAGAAATCGCTCGCGAAGCAAGACAAATACATGGCGGCATGGGAATCACTGGCGAGTATCCGATAATGCGCCACATGATGAATTTGGAATCGGTGCTTACTTACGAAGGTACCCATGATATTCATCTACTGATACTTGGAAATCATATTACCGGAATACCTGCTTTCGTTTAAATTGAAAGAAGATGGTTAAAATCAATCGCCTTTTATTGAGCTTTCTACTGATAGCTTTGGGATGTGATTTTGTGCCAAATGAGGAAGATTTTACGGT
>JBBSBG010000112.1:0-8576 GCA_038251495.1 Cytophagales bacterium | reverse complement strand
GAAACTTCACGCTCGGCTCCTTCTCCAACCAGACTCGTGAGCGGATCTACCACCACAGCTTTTGGTTTGAAACTATCAACCAGCTTATAAACATTCAATAAATGCATCTCTAAACCAAGAAAGGAAGGTCTGATAGCTACAATCTTTAACAATCCTTTTTTTATCCATGGCGCAAAATCAACACCGATAGAACTCATGTTTTGAGTGAGCTGCCCTGCCGATTCTTCATAGGTGAAAAAGAGACATCGTTCCCCACGTTTACAACTTTCAACTGCGAATGCCGCTCCAAAACTTGTTTTTCCGCTGCCTGCTGTGCCCGATGCCAGTATGGTGCTGCCTATAGTGTAACCTTTACCCTTGAACAATTCATCTAACGATGGAATGCCTGTCGAAACCCTTTTGTCTGTGCCCGGTTGTTCCAGCCCTGCTGACGTGATGGGAATTACTGAAAGTCCTTCATCATCTATAACAAATGGATATTCGCTTGTTCCATGGCGTGACCCCCGATATTTAATTACGCGAACTCTACGGGTAGCAATTTGGTCTCTCACCCTGTTATCCAGAAGAATGATGCAATCGGATATATACTCCTCCAGCCCATGACGTGTAAACGTATTGCCTTTTCCCGGCTCGCCTGTAACAATTGCCGTTACCTTTTTTTCTTTAAACCATCGGAAAAGTCTTTTTATCTCCAAGCGAAGAATGCCAAGATCTGTAATACTTGCAAAGATTGATTCAATAGAATCTAAAACAACACGCTTGGCACCAATAGAATCAATGGCATATTCCAAACGGACGAATATTCCCTCCAGGTTAAAGTCGGGCTCCTGAATGTCCTTGCGCTCTAAAATAACATGTTCGCACACAATCTTTTTCTGAGAAACAAGTCTTTGTAAATCCATATTGAGAGAAGCCACGTCAGCGAAAATCTCATCTTCTGACTCTTCAAACGACATGAGAATGCCAGGTTCGCTGTAATCAGTCGCACCCTTGATTAAAAAATCGATTCCAAAAAGAGTTTTGCCGGAGCCGGCATTTCCGGAAACTAACGTGGTTCTGTTTTTCGGTAGCCCGCCTTCGGTAATTTCGTCAAATCCTTTGATGCCAGTAGGGCATTTGAGCAATTTATTACGCTTAGTTATAACTTTACCCTTGATAGTTTTTGTCATTTTGATAGTGTTTTGTTATTGTATTTCGATGAAGTTTCCATAGAATTATTTTTTGAATTCTCGCATCGGCTGCCCTATCTGTATTGTTTATGTTTATGAGATTAAAGGTTCATTTTTCCAAAGCCTTCAATCTTTTAGAGCATTTTTTTCTGAACTCTTCTTTCGAATTTCTACAGTTTTGTTTTTGTATTGGTTGGCCCGAATAAGAGCACGTTATCATATTTCAAAATTTCATCTGCTATTTCTTTATAATTGGCTTCATGCATTTGCTACTCCTTGTTATGCATGATATTTTCACTTCTACTCAAGGCTTCTTCTTTTGTGTTATAAGTAAACTTGGATGATATAGAATGACTATTTTTCTCTTCAGATAAATCAATCAAGTGAACAGAGAAATGATCCATCCAGATGCCTGCGTTCTTTTGTGTTTCCATTTTTCTGTTCATATAGTTAATCGTGTGAAGGGTTTTTAAGAATACTATTCGAATTTCATGGGATTAACGTTATTGTAAATTCTGTTCCTTGGTTTACTCCGCTCATCACACTTATTTTTCCACCCAATTTTTCCACTTGCAATTTTACCATATATAGTCCCATTCCTTTTCCTTCAGCTTTATCGGCATGAAAGCGTTGGTATAATCCGAATATTTTAGCACCGCTTCTTTCTAGGTCAACTCCCAGACCATTATCTTTAAATCTGAGAATAATCTTTTCATCGACTAAGTCACTTTCAACTGTAATGTCTAATGGCACACCTGGTCTCCTGTATTTTATACTATTTGAAATGAGATTATAAAAAATGCTATACATGTAACTTTTAATCGTAGACATTTCATCCACTCGACTGAAATCGATTTTAAAATGCGCCTTTTCTTTTTCCAGAATGTTTGCGATGCTTTCTTGAATATCGGTAACAAGTTTTGAAAAATGAACCTGCTCTTTTTTTTCGTCTAATTGTTTTCCAATACTTAAAATAACATTCAAATCAACAATCACCGCATCTAATCTTTTCGCAGCAGTAGAAAGCGCATTCATGATAAATTCACTTTCGCCTTCCTTGAGGTCATTATTATTTACCCATGCCGTCAAACTAAGAATATTTGAAACAGGTGCTCTAAGGTCATGTGAAATTATGCTGGCAAAGTGCTCGTGGTCTTTATTTCGCTGAACTAAATCAGCCGTAATTTTTTCTTTAAGGGCTTCTTCTGCCTTTTCCTTTGTAACGTCTCTGAAAACAAGCACAACGCCCATTATATTTCCTTCTATGTCGAGAATAGGTGCACAACTGTCGTTAATCGAATATTCTCTTTTTTCATTGCGGGAAATTAATACCGTGTCCGGATCTAACTTTAATGATTTTCTCGTTTTAAGAACTGCTAAAACCGGATTAGTACTTTCTTCTCTTGTTAGTTTATTGATAATATGTAAAACTTCAGTTACTGGTTTGTTTTCAGCTTCTTTTGATTTCCATCCCGTAAGTTTTTCAGCTATCGGATTCATCAGTACAATATTTCCATCCATATCGGTCGCAATTACCGCATCACCAATACTCTGAAGTATAACTGACTGTCGTTCTTTATCGAATTGCAAAGCGGTATCAAACTGTTTTTCCACCGCACTCCTATCCGCAAAAAGAGTAGCCTGGTCTTCGTATATTGAATTTGCATTTGAACGCTGTCTACTGCTCATAATAAAATTTATTTTGAATTAGATAAATGTGTGATCTGCAAAAAAACCACTCAATGTTGCATGGCTTTTTCATTTGCTTTCTATTAAAATAGGGTTCACCTCAATAACTATTTCCATCGTTATTTTTGACTTCATGGAATGAGCTATTAAACAAGCGTCTTCAGCTTTTTTTAGAATGCGTATCGCCTTATCTCTATAAGCTTCGTTGTGGATTACCACCGTAGGTTCAAGCAGAATTTCGCTCATCATTAATTTACCTTCTACCCTTTCCAGCTTTCCTTTCGCCTTGCAGCTGAAGCTTGTAAATTCAAGAGTAGAATTTTCCGCTATCGCTAAAAAAGTAGTCATTAAGCAACCACTAATAGCAGCTACAAACAAATGCTCTGGCGACCAAATACCCGCTATCCCTTTTGGGAATTCCGGTGGGGTGGCCACTTCAATACAAATACCATTTTCTCTATTCAATTCAGGAGAACATATAATTCCTTTGCGACTGTTCTCCCAATTTATATCTACATTATAATAGTGCGATTCCATTGTTATGCTATCTAAAAGGTGTATTGATTGCGGGCAAAGTCTTGTTTCATTACTCTATTTTTTTTCTTGTACTTATCCCAAAAGGAAAATAAAGCGGGCAAAAACTAAAGAAACTTGTGATGATAAGAACACCGACAACAAGCATTAATACCAAAGCTAAAACCCCTGAAATGATATTAGTCCAGTATAGAACAACGATAAGGATGGCCAATCCAAATCTTATATTTTGGTCAGTTGATCCCATGTTCTTTTTCATCGTAGTGTTTTTTCTTATTACATTGAAATGATTCTGTTCCTTTTAAGAATATGAATGCAAGTTTAGAACATCAAAGCCCCGATTTGTTACACAATCCCAAATATGAATTGCATCTATCACACATTGCATGTTAGATAGGGTTACTAGTTAAGGGCATCTCCTGGCTAAATTGCTAAATGAATCACTGAAAGTCTGTGGGTCTCCAAAGGCGTTTGTAACTTGGATGGGATTAAAACGTGCCAAACTAAATTTATACGCAACAAAAGGCCATTATTCAACCTATGTTGCTTGCTCATAAGCCAGCCACTTATGTGAACATCAAATATCCTCTTGAAAATATCCACACGTTATCTATTGCGTATAGGGCATCTCTAAAAACCCTTGCTCTCATTACCTCAACCCCTGCCCCTTCTACCAAAGAGAAGGGTAAGCGGAGTTTTTAGAGATGCCCTATAGTTAGTTATTACCGACCAGGTTTTTACTTTCCGCCTCATGCATATTAGAGATGCCTTTTAACAATGCATCCGGATTGAAGGAAATACTATCAATACCACAATCAACAAGAAACTGCGAATACTCAGGGTAATCGCTCGGTGCCTGACCACATAAACCGATTTTTACTCCTGCTGCTTTTGCTTTGCTGATCGCCATGCTGATTAGTTGCATTACTGCTGAATCAAACGGAGAAAAGATTTCGCTGAGTAATTCAGAATCCCTGTCAGCGCCTAATGTTAATTGGGTAAGGTCATTTGATCCGATGGAGAAGCCATCAAAATGTTTGGCAAATTCTTCCGCCTGCAATGCATTGCTTGGAATTTCAACCATCATATATAATTCCAAACTTTTTTCGCCTCTTACCAATCCATTATCCTTCATGATCGCAATTACATTGGTTGCTTCTTTAACGGTTCGCACAAATGGCAGCATCAGTTTTATATTGGTAAAACCCATTTCATCGTGCACCATTTTCATCGCCTCGCATTCCATTACAAAAGCATCTTTATATAATGGATGATAATATCGTGACGCACCCCTAAATCCAATCATTGGGTTTTGCTCCACAGGTTCAAATGTTTTACCACCTAGCAGACCGGCATATTCATTTGATTTAAAGTCACTCATTCTTACAATTACATCTTTAGGATAAAAAGCCGCGGCAATCGTTGCCGTAGCCTCTGCCAGTTTGTGAATGAAATAGTCTTTTTTATCTGGATAATGATGGGTTAGGTTTTCAATTTCCTTTATTACTGCGGCATCTTTCAACTGATCAAAATGATGCAAGGCCATCGGGTGAATTTTAATCGAATTGTTAATAATGAATTCCATTCGCATCAGTCCTACCCCATTATTTGGGAATAATGAATACCGAAATGCCTTATCGGGATCTGCAAGAATGAGCATGATCTTGGTTTCGGGCATTTCAATTTTAGAGGTGTCAATTTCCTGCTCGTCCCAAGTACCTTTGCCTTCATACACAAAGCCCGTATCACCTTCGGCAGTTGAGATGGTCACGAGTTGACCATCCTTTATAACTTTGGTAGCATTACCGGTTCCCACAATAGCGACTGCACCTACTTCGCGAGCCACAATAGCCGCATGTGAAGTTCTTCCACCTTGATCTGTAATAATGCCCGCAGCTTTTTTAAGTATAGGATCCCAGTCGGGATCGGTTCTTCCCGTAACTAAAATTTCGCCCACATTAAGTTTATTAATATCCTTTGGTGAATCCAATAGTCTTGCAATACCGGAGGTGATACGGTTTCCTAAGCCAATTCCTTGACAGATTAATTTTCCTTTTTCTTTAATTTGATATTCTTTGAATTGACTCTTGTTTTTATTTTGACTGTGCACTGTTTCCGGGCGAGCCTGAACAATAAATATTTGATTCGTGTCGCCATCTTTTGCCCACTCTATATCCATGTGCCGTTCGTAATGCGCTTGAATCAGCATAGCCCATTTTGCTAATTGAACTACTTCATCATCATTGAGTATATACTTTTGCCTATTTTCAGGGGTTGTGTCCAGATTAATGGTGGCATCCTCCGGTTTTAAAATCTCCGACATTTTTTTATCGGCATACACCATTGTTTTCTCTTTGCTACCCAATCTTCTTGTTATGATGGGTTGCTTTACTTTTCCGATAAACGATTTATATACCAGAAATTCATCGGTGTTAACACTTCCTTGCACCACATTTTCACCGAGACCCCAAGCCCCTGAAATAAGTGCAACCTTATCAAATCCGGTATCCGGATCGAGGGTAAACATGACACCGGCACAAGCTTTATCAGACCGAACCATAATCTGTATGCCAATAGACAAGGCAACTTTCATGTGATCAAAGCCATTGTCGACCCTGTACTTTATGGCTCTGTCTGTAAAAAGCGAAGCATAGCAACGGTGACAAGCAACGATTAAGTTTTCGGCTCCTTGCACATTAAGGTAAGATTCCTGCTGTCCGGCAAAACTTGCACTGGGCAAATCTTCGGCTGTCGCACTACTGCGCACGGCCAGCGAAACAGTAGTTCCCGAACGCTCTTTCAATTGTTTATAGGCAGCTAAAATCTCATCACTTAGTGCTGAAGGAAATTCTGCATCCAGCAGAAGTTGTCTTGATTTTGAACCAATCTCTGAAAGGTTATTAAATGTTTTAAGGTCCAATGCTGAAAGAATTACCGTGAGTTTAGGAACGAGTTTATTTTCATTTAGAAAACTCCAATAGCCATCACTTGTTACTGCAAATCCATCAGGTACTTTAATGCCTTTAGAGGACAGCTCTGTAAACATTTCTCCCAGTGAAGAATTTTTCCCGCCCACGAGTGCTATGTCTTTTAAATGTATTTCTGAAAAATTCTTTATCTGTTTCATAGTAGCGTCTTACGATTATTTTCTGAGCTGATATTTACATTGTAACAGTGTAACTCTATTGCGCTGCTATTTAAAGCGTTGCTATCGCCCAATCATTCGATTGAAATTATTCATGGTTCATTTAATACTTTCATAATCGGCTGATAGAGTAAGATGTTGAGACCAATAATGGCAAAGAGTATTCCGTAACCCCCCATGACTATTGACTTGTTTACGGTGTAATAATTCATCAGTACTATAGTTCCAATGCCCACCATTATTCCAAGAACAACACGAATGAAAAGAATTTTCAATTTGACTTTGTTTCCCAAGTTGAATAGCCAATTGCAGAATATGACTTCTGAAAATGCATAAAAGAAAAGTAAAAATGCTGTTAGATAACTAAGCACCTCCACGGTATTAGCAAATACTAACACCGAGATTCCATAGACAAACATTGCTAACGCATGCATTTCATGATAAGCAAATTGCACGTGCTTCCGTTGGCGCGCAAAGGCTGTGACAAGCGCAAGGATAGCTCCAATAATCACAGCAATTCCCAAAATATATTTGGTAGCGTTGAAAGTAAAGTGTTTTGAAAATAGAAGAAAAACACCTTGCAAGATGATTGTTGCCCCATAGAGGTATACAAGAAGGTTCTTTTTCATAATTGGTACAGCTTGGTTTTCGGTGGATTATTTACCTGCTCAAGAGAAAGTTCTTTAGTGCAGAAGAACCAATCATAACAAGTAACGCCTTGTTCCTTAGTTTCCATTCTATCTTTAGCAACACCGCAAGAACCTGCCGTAGGTACGATTACGTCATCTCCCGGTTGCCAATCTGCGGGTGTAGCAACAGCATATGCGTCAGCTGTTTGCATAGCGATGAGTGCTCGTTTTAATTCATCGAAATTTCTACCTAATGAAAGCGGGTAATAAATGATCGCACGAACTATTCCTTTAGGATCGATAAAGAAGACAGCTCTTACTGCTTTGGTAGAACTTTCGCCTGGTTGAATCATGCCGTATTTTTTGGCGACATTCATCGTAATATCTTCAATCAATGGAAAGGTGACTTCCATATTTTTCATTCCCTTAAATTCGATCTTGTCTTTGATCGTTCGCAGCCATGCGATGTGGCTGTATAAACCATCAATAGACAAACCAACCAGTTGACAGTTAAGAGCTGAAAATTCAGGCTCTCGTTTTGCAAACGTCATAAACTCAGATGTACACACGGGTGTAAAATCGGCCGGATGACTGAAAAGAATAATCCACTTGCCCTTATAATCAGCAGGGAAATTGATGTCGCCCTGTGTTGTTACTGCTTTAAATTCAGGAGCTTTATCTCCGATTCTTGGCATTGTCAGTATTTGTTCTTCTATAGCTTCCATCTTATTTTTTGTTATTGTCTATAAATGTGCTATTAATTGAAGTCATTTGTAGTGATATAATTCACAGTCATTAATGATAATTGTCATATCTCTTCCTTTTTATTATTTCTGTCACCCTTTATCTTCTTCCAAATCATTGTGATTGTCTCCGCCTAAACTATAATAGTTGTTTTCTTCATCCTCACTACCAACACTTTCTTGTTGATCGTCTAGTTCTGATCCTGGCACATCTAAATCATCGCCAGCCATGTGGTTTTTAAAGTTCTTTTCGTTCAATGATCCTTCACCTTCATCTTCGTTTGGTGCTTTGACTTTTGAAAGATCTTCAGGATTCAAATTCATTTCTTTATTGCTTTGATTGTAGATATCCTCAGAAGGCGGATAGAGCGGATACCCAGGAAATGCAGAAGCTTCAATATCTTTATTGGCTACTGCGCCACTATGTGTTTTAGCATATTCACTTACAAGATCCTCTAAAGAATGATAGTAATTTTCAAGGCTTTTGATAGTTACTTCATCTTTTGCGGAACCCTTTACCGGCATTTCAGTAATGTATTTAGTTAGCGCGGGAAATTCCTGATAGATTGTGTTGGTGATGTTTATGATGTCCTGATCCCATTCTAGTTTCGTTTTCATTTTTTTATAATTTTTATTTCTCTATATCATCTGTATTCAATTTCACAAT
>JBBSBG010000111.1:0-8745 GCA_038251495.1 Cytophagales bacterium | reverse complement strand
TAGGTTCCATCTGGCTCAGGATGAATGCGCAAAATTTTTCCACGCAAGTCATTTGTGTTCGATGAGGATTTCATCGCATCGAAGGGAGATCGACCAGCAGTTTCGTCAGCCGGGCTATATCCATCAGACTCAAACGGGCTTGTATTATCTCCTGTTGAAAGAAATAAATTTTTACCCGGACCAAATGTTAATGATCCGCCTGTATGGCAACATTTTTCACGCTGCGTAACTACTTCCAGCATTTCTTTTTCTGAGGCCTGATCTATTTTTGCGCCATCAAAAACAAAACGTGATAACACGTTTGCCGATCTTTCTGGATGCGCATAGTAAATGTAAAGCCAGTTGTTCTTTTCAAAATCCGGATCGGTAGTAATACCCATCATGCCGTCTTCAAACTTTGTTCCCACATTAAATGTATTGATTACAGTAATTGTATCTGCGTTAGGATCATAAAGTTTTACAGCACCTTTTCTCTCTATAAAAATAATTCGGCTATCAGGAAGAATCGCCATCTCGGTAGGTTCGTCTAAATTATACCCCAACACAACTTTTGTAAACCTGTTATCTTCAGGTACTTTTTTGGCCTGAGCATTTCTGAAATCTGGTTTGCTTTTACCCATCGCATAAACTAATCCTTGGTATACATGATCTAAATATTGCGGATCTAAATACGATTCATCTGTGTGCCCCATCCCGGTGTAGAACGAACGGCCACCATCAAAGTCATGATACCAAGCAATGGGGTGATTGTCTCCATTCTCACCTCCTTTGTAAGAGGTTTCGTCTAACTTATAGAGCACATTAATTTCAGGATTGATTTTTTTATAGTTATATAATTCATCCTTGCGCATCCATTCGTCCGGCAAATTTAATCCGTTGCCAAAGGGTGCTACTTTCACAAACTTAGCTTCTTGTTGCTCGGGGTGGCTCAAGAAATAAGCACCTACCAACTTTCCATACCACCACCAATCATACTCTGTATCCGCTGCAGCGTGAATACCTAAATAACCTCCACCTGCTTGAATGAACCGCATGAACTCATTTTGCTGAGCTGGATTCATCACATCTCCTGTGGTGCTTAGGAAAACAACCGCATTATATTTTTTTAGATTCTCTTGTGTAAAAGCATCCGCTGATTCGGTTGTATCAACTGCAAATCCTTTCTCAGCTCCCATTTTTAACAGTGCAGCTTTGCCAGCTTTTATTGACGCATGGCGGAAACCCTTTGTTTTAGAAAAGACGAGAACTTTTGGCTTATCCTCCGCACAAGAGAATAAAAACAAAAGCAGAGCAATAGCTGGAAATAATTTCTTCATGATGATTTTGGTAGCACCTTTCGGTGGATGATTTACTTACTTTAATTCTTTGATTTTAATATTGCGGAATGATACCATGTCTCCATGATCCTGCAGCGCAATTCTGCCTTTGGTGAATTTTCCAAAGTCAGGCATATTTTTGAATTTGCTTCCTGCAACTAATTGATTCCATTCGGGGGTGCCCGTTGTAAACTCAACAGTTTGAACACCGTTTAGCCAAAATGTATAGTGCCCTTTGTTGGCGATTAGCTTTGCTTGATTCCATTCGCCTGCAGGCTTTACAGTTTCAGTATTAACTGAAATCAAATCATACAAATCACCCGCGCGATGCTTAATGATTTTTGCATCGGGATGACAAGCATTATCCAACACTTGCATTTCAGGTCCGGTATACCATACAGCGCTATATTGTTTACCTTCCTTAGCATTGAAAATTACGCCACTATTGCCACAGGCTTGAATCTTCCAGTCGAGCGATAATTCATAATTTTCGTATTCATAAGCAGTAACAATATCTCCCGCTGCAATTCTTTTACCGTTAACTTTGGCAGTATCCAAATATAGCATGCCATCGGCTACCTTCCACCCTGGATTAATCTTATCGCTGTTATAATTACGCCAGCCGTTTGTGGTTTTTCCATCAAACAATAATTTCCAACCGTCTTTATTTTCCTGCGCTGTTAGCGTGTTAGCCTTCTGGGCAAACGTTGCAATTGACAAAATCAAGAGAACACTTAATAGAAAATAGTGCTTCATGATTAATGTTCTTTTTCACCATCAAGAGATAAAACATACTTAGCCATCTTTTCAGCATCTGCCTGAGAGATATCAGCATGGGGGCTCATTGGTATTTCGCCCCATACCCCACTACCACCGTTGATAATTTTTCCTGCTAAAAGAGTAACATTAGCGGTCGTGAATTCATACTTCTTAGCCACATCTGTGTGTGATGGGCCTATTATTTTGTTGGTTGGATGATGACAGGTTTTGCAATCACTAGCTTTTACAAGCGATTCGCCCTGAGTAATTGCATCCACAGAAGCTATCGCCTGTCCACTTTCATCAGGCGTTCCATAATCTTCAGTAGCAACATTTTCTTTCTTCGAGCCACAGGCAACTAAAGTGATTGTTAGCGCAACTATCCAGCAAATTAATTTAAGAGTTTTCATAGTTAGTATATTGTTTTTCATTTAGTTAGTCCTAAAACTTTTTTATTGAGCGATGGATTTTTTCCGGTCGAAGCAAAATCATCAAATGCTTTTTCGGTTACCCGAATGATATGATCTTTAATAAATGGTGCTCCTTCTTCGGCACCTTGTTCAGGATGCTTAATGCAACACTCCCACTCTAACACAGCCCAACCTTTGTAATCATACTGAGCAAGCTTTGAGAAAATTGATTGAAAATCAACTTGCCCATCACCCAGCGAACGGAATCTTCCGGGCCTGTCTACCCAATCCTGAAAGCCTCCATACACCCCACTTTTCCCAGTAGGATTAAACTCGGCATCCTTAACATGAAACATTTTTATAAAAGAATGATAGAAGTCTATGTATTGCAGGTAATCAAGCTGTTGAAGAACAAAGTGACTTGGGTCGTATAAGATATTTGCACGAGTATGTTTTCCTGTTGCTTCCCAAAAACGCTCGAAGGTAATTCCGTCATGCAGGTCTTCACCCGGATGAATTTCGTAACATAAGTCAACTCCAACTTTATCGAAAGCATTTAAAATTGGCAACCACCGCTTTGCTAGTTCTTTAAATCCATCTTCAACTAATCCGGCAGGCCTTTGCGGCCAAGGATAAACGGTGTGCCACATCAATGCACCAGAAAAAGTTGCATGTGCATTTAATCCAAAATTCTTACTTGCTTTGGCGGCTAACTTTAATTGATCAACTGCCCAAGCCGTTCGTTCTTTTGGTTTACCATGAACTGACTTTGGTGCAAAACCATCAAACATAATATCGTATGCCGGATGAACGGCAACCAACTGGCCTTGCAAGTGCGTAGACAATTCGGTGATTTGCAATCCACAGGATTCAACTGTTTCACGAAGCTCGTCAGCATAAGCTTTGCTTTCAGCAGCCTTCTTTAAATCGATGCAACGACTATCCCACGTTGGTATTTGAACACCTACATAGCCGAGCGATGCAGCCCATTTACAAATTGACTTAAGATTGTTGAAAGGTGGCTCATCACCCATGAACTGAGCCAAAAATATTCCAGGTCCTTTTAGTGTTTGCATAGTTTATACTTCAAACGGTGTCCACTTTTCTTTACTTTGACCGCTCTTCACAACACTGTCGATGAAGGCCATACCACGAATACCATCGTCAACGGATGGAAAATCAACAAGCGGAGAAACTTTCGATCCATCAATTCTTGCTGAAAGTGCAAGTGCAAAATTGCGATACAAATTACCGAACGCCTCAAGGTATCCTTCTGGGTGCCCCGCAGGTGTGCGCGCATTAAATTTTGCTTCATCACCAACAAAACCATTGGTACCAGCACGAAGTATTTGCGTTGGTTTATCCAACCACTTTACTAAAAGTGTGTTCGGTTCTTGTTGTGCCCATTCAATGCCACCATGCTCACCATAGACTCGAATTCTCAAAGCATTCTCTTCACCAGCCGCAACCTGTGATGCCATCAATACTCCAGCTGCGCCATTATCAAACTTCAACAACACGTTTCCATCATCATCGAGTGCACGACCTGCTACCATTGCATTAAGATCGGCACACAGGTGTGTAATTTTTAATCCAGTTATAAATTCAGCAAGGTGAGCGGCATGGGTTCCTATATCGCCCATCGCACCAGCCTTACCCGATTTTTTAGGATCTGTGCGCCAAGCTGCTTGCACATTACCTTCGCGCTCGCTCATTTTACTTAGCCAGCCTTGCGGATACTCTACATATACCTTACGGATTTTTCCCAACACTCCTTCTTTCATCATGGTGCGCGCTTGCCGAACCATTGGATAGCCAGAGTATGTATGAGTCAACAACAACATCAAACCAGTTTCTTCAACTTTCTTTTTCAATTGTCGGGCTTCATCTATTGTAAATGTAATTGGCTTTTCAATTACTACATGAAATCCTTTTTCGAGGGCTAACATAGCCGGAGCAAAGTGTGCAAAGTTTGGTGTAACAATCGTTACAAAATCAATGCGCTTGTCAGCAGGAAGTTTGCTTTCGTTCTCCATCATTTCTTCATAGGTGACATAAGTGCGATCCTCATCAAGGAATAACATTTTGCCACTTTCTTTGGCTACTTCCGGATGAATACTTAACGCTCCAGCAACAATTTCAATAAGCCCATCCATATTGGCGGCAAGCCGATGTATTGATCCGATAAAGGCATCTTTGCCTCCACCAACCATGCCCATTCTTAATTTTCTATCCATGTGATTTTGAGTTGTTTTGTAAGGTTAATATGTGCCGCGTAAAATAGTCAATTTTATTTAGCGGAAACGATTGCGGGAATTTTAAATGGTGATACCTCACCCCCATCCCCTCTCCAGAGGAGAGGGGTGCTATCAAATGAACTTATTTAACAGGTTCTCATAGTACTCTTGCTTTCCGCTAATCTGTTCAGGTTCACCATTTTTAAGCGCAAGTTTTCTCAATGCGTCCAAGCTCAAGTTACCGCGCTCAAACTTTCTTCCGTTACCGGAATTGAATGAAGCATAGCGCTCTTTACGCATCTCAATAAATTCACCATCATCTATAATAGCCTGTGCCGCTAATAAAGCTTTAGCGAATACATCCATGCCACCGATATGCGCATAAAAAATATCAGTTAAATCTGTTGAGGTTCTTCTGGTCTTGGCGTCAAAGTTTACACCGCCCGCTTTTAAACCACCTGCCTGAAGAATAACTAACATGGCTTCCGTTATTTCATAAACGCTGTTTGGAAACTGATCGGTGTCCCAACCATTTTGATTATCACCACGGTTCGCATCAATACTTCCTAGCACCCCTGCATCAGCAGCTACTTGTAATTCATGATCGAATGAATGGCCAGCAAGTGTTGCGTGATTTACTTCAATATTCAATTTGAAATCATCCATTAAATCAAACTGGCGCAAAAAGGAAAGGCACGTTGCGGCATCAAAATCATATTGATGCTTGGTTGGTTCCATTGGCTTTGGTTCAATGTAGAACGAACCTTTAAATCCATTTCGTCTTCCGTAATCGCGAGCGGTGTGTAAGAACTGCGCAAGGTGTTCTTGCTCACGTTTCATATTTGTATTCAATAAAGAGAGATAACCTTCTCTTCCACCCCAGAATGTATAACCGCTGCCACCTAATTCAATGGTTGCATCAATTGCATTTTTTACTTGCAGACCAGCATGGCACACAACATTAAAATCAGGATTGGTAGCAGCACCATTCATGTAGCGGGGATTTGAAAATAAATTAGCTGTTCCCCAAAGCAATTTCACTCCAGATGCTTTTTGTTTTTCTTTCGCATAAGCAACAATCTTTCTTAATCTGGTTTCCGATTCCTTTAGGGTTGGAGCTTCTTCAACCAGATCGTAATCATGAAAGCAATAGTAAGGCGCACCAATTTTTGTAATGAACTCAAAGGCTGCATCCATCTTATCATAAGCGCGTTGCATCGGATCAGCGCCAGTTAACCACGGAAAACTTTTTGAGCCCGGTCCAAATGGATCGCCACCCGTGCCGCAGAACGTATGCCAATAAGAGATGGCAAAGCGCAAATGTTCTTCCATCGTTTTCTTTCCTACTTTCCTTTTCGGATTGTAGAATTTAAAAGCTAACGGATTATCTGATTCCTTGCCTTCATACTTAATTGCGCGCACGCCTTTAAAGTATTCTTTTTTTCCTTTGGTGATTTTCATGATTGTTTAGTTTTATTTTTCTTTTAACCACAGAGGCCACAGAGAAAGCACAAAGGACACCATAAACTTTGTGAACGTTGTGGAACCTTTGTGTACGTTGTGGTTAATTGTATTCAACTTTTATATCCATAACAAATTATATTACTCTAAATTTAATAATTGCTGATTCAATTTAACTTTCCAACTACCATAAATATTGGCATATTGATCTGTTAAACTTCTGTCAGGACTCTCCTCATTTATTTTCATAAGTCCTTTAAATGCATCTTCAAAAGAAGAATAAATTCCGGCACCTATACCAGCACCCAAGGCAGCACCCTTCGCGCCATCGGTATCATACAATTCCAGAGGCACACCAATGGTGTTAACAAAAGCTTGTCTAAACAATGGACTTAAAAACATATTAGCCTGACCAGCACGAATTACTTTAGACTTTAAGGCCATAGATTGAAGAATTTCAAATCCATACTTAAGTGCAAAGACTATCCCCTCCTGCGCGGCTCTGAATATATGCGCCTGATTATGTTGATTAAAATCCAACCCATGCCACGATGATTGAATGCTTCTATTTTCCAGAATTCGTTCAGCTCCATTTCCAAATGGCAACATCAACAGTCCATTGGCCCCAGCCGGAACCTTCGCTGCAAGTTCATTCATCTCCTGATATTCATATACTACTTTGCCCGCATTGAGATTCTTGCGCAGCCAACTATTTAAAATTCCTGTTCCGTTCACGCAAAGTAAAACCCCATTCTTTTTACTATCGGGTTTATTACTTACATGAATAAATGTATTGACCCGTGACTTTGGATCAAACGCATTCTGATCAGTAACACTATATATTACGCCCGAGGTTCCTGCAGTTGCTGCAGTCTCGCCCGGATTCACTACGTTCAGTGAAAATGCATTGTTGGGTTGATCCCCCGCACGATATGAAATTAGTGTTCCTTCTTTTAGCCCGGTTTCTTTCGCGGCCTCTGATGTTAATTTGCCTTGTTCTGAGAACACAGGTTTTATGTCGGCTAATAACGATCGATCAATTCCATAATGCTTCAACAAAGAATCAGCAACGCCTTCTTGTTTATAATTCCAAAAAATTCCTTCCGATAAACCTGTGTCGGTTGTCGCGATCTCATCTGTAAGTTTGTAAGCAATGTAATCGCCCGGTAGCATAATTTTATAAATGCTAGCGTACTTTTCAGGTTCGTTCTCTTTAATCCATTTTAATTTTGAAGCAGTAAAGTTTCCCGGTGAATTGAGAAAATGAGAAAGACAATATTCAGAACCCAATTCTTTAAAGGCACGATCACCAAACTCTACAGCGCGACTATCGCACCAAATAATAGATGGCCGCACGGGCTTGCCATTTTTATCAACAGCTACCAATCCGTGCATCTGGTACGCCACACCAATGGCTTTAATTGATTCTGATTTTACGCCAGACTTAGTCAAACAGCGTTGAATGCTTTTAATAGCATGCTCCCACCACATTTCAGGATCTTGTTCGGCCCACCCTGATTTTGGAGCCAGCATCTCCATCTCTTCTTTTGGAGATTGAGCCGAAGCGATTGATTTACCTGAGTCAACGGAAACAAGGGTGGCTTTAACAGATGAACTACCAATATCAAGACCTAAAAGAAATTGTTGCATTCGATTGAATTGTCTCCAAAAGTATTTACTTATAGTCGAAATGACCATATATTGCTCAGATTTCTTTTATGGCAAAACCAGCACCTGATTCCATTATTGATGCCCTATCCATTGACTGTCTGATTTTTGGATTTCAAAAAGGACGACTGGATATCTTGTTGGTAAAACATGCGAAGGGTATTAGTGAAGGAAAATGGGCGCTGCCGGGCGGTTGGATTACCTATGGAGAAAGTGTTGATACTGCTGCAAACCGAATCTTAAAATCCCTTACGGGAATAAGTAATATTTATTTGGAGCAACTAAAAGCCTTTGGTGAGCCAAATCGCTATCCAACCAAACGTGTAATTACAATAAGCTACTTCGCACTTATAAATGAAGAACATTATGCATTGATTCCCGGATTCACTGCTTCTGATGTTCAATGGTTTAATATTCTTGAACTTCCTGAACTTCCTTACGATCACACCCACATTTTAGATTTTGGATTTACTCATCTAAAACACAAAGTACGGCACGAACCTATTGGCTTCAACTTACTTCCTGAAAAATTTACGCTCCTTCAACTTCAAGGATTGTATGAAGCTATTCTTGAAACGCAATTAGATAAATCAAATTTCAGGCGCAAGCTGGCAAAGATGAAACTACTAAAGGCGTGCAATGAGAAACAAAAAGATGTGAGCCACAGGGCGGCAGGGCTCTACAGGTTCGACAAGAAAATCTATGACTCGCTTAAAAAAAATGGAATCGCCTTCGAGCTATAAAGACTTATTTTTTCCTTTTTATATCAAACGTTTGCAATAAATCGATTTTCATCACATATTTCACAACCTAAAAATCAAACTCTATGAACGAACAACCCAACATTAGACTTTTTTACGGCAGTTGTTTTGCGTTAATAACAACCGCTTTTTC
>JBBSBG010000110.1:0-8801 GCA_038251495.1 Cytophagales bacterium | reverse complement strand
TCCAGATTTCTTCGGGATCATGTTCAACCCAACCTGAGTTTGGAAAAATCTGCTGAAATTCCTGCTGAGCAATTCCTTTTATTTCGCCTTGCTCATTAAAAAGCACCGCTCGCGAACTTGTAGTTCCCTGATCGAGTGCAATGATGTATTTTGGTTGACTCATATCTTTAAAGTCCTTAGTAATTAGTCTTGAGTAAATAGTTCAAAGTAGTTAGTCGATAGCTGATTGTCTAAATTTTTATTCAAAGTTTCAACATGTTGAGGCTCTACCGGCTTAATGCTTAATGCTCAATTCTATCTACCTAATTCTAAATACTACTTACTGAAAAATAAACCATAAAGTACCGCACCTAGTATACTTCCGATTATCGGCCCAACAACGGGTATCCAAGAGTAACCCCAATCCGATGATCCTTTGCCCGGAATTGGTAAAATTGCATGTGCGATCCGCGGACCTAAATCTCGTGCCGGGTTGATTGCAAAACCAGTTGTGCCTCCCAATCCCAATCCAATAAGAGTAACGAGCAATCCCACTACCAATGGTTTTAACCCTTGCGTAAATTCATTCACACCAATAAAAAGCAATCCAAAGATCAATATGGAGGTTGCTGTAATCTCGCTTATCAAATTGGAGATATTGTTTTTAATGGCAGGCCCTGTTGCAAATACAGCCAACTTTGCTCCGGCATCCGTTGTTACTTTCCAATGCGGAAGGTAATGCAGCCATACCAAAATTGCACCCACAAACGCACCCCCTAACTGAGCCAATATATAGCCCAAAGTCTTGCTCCATTCAAAATTACCACTAATAGCTAAGCCAATGGTAACAGCCGGATTTAAATGCGCCCCACTGAATTCGCCCACAGCAAAGATACCCAGCGAAACGGCCAGACCCCAGGCAACACATATAGTAAGCCAGCCAGCGTTTTCTGATTTTGTTCCTTTCAAAAGGACTCCAGCCACCACACCATCTCCTAGCAAAATGAGCAGTAAGGTTCCTAAAAATTCTCCGAGGTAGGGATTCATTGTAATAAAATTTTAATGAGGGGAATTGAAACTTATATTTTCAGATGAATTTGTCTTTGTTGTAGTGATCAGAAGTGTGGCCAACGCAGCAAGTATTAATAGCACCCCCGCAAACGCAACGGCATACCCCGCATTGTTATCGAGGTATTCGCGAAGAATATAACCGAACGTAATGTTTTGAAGAATCATTGGAATAACAATCATCATGTTTACAATACCCATGTACACTCCGTATCTTTCTTTTGGGATGTTATTTACAACCATCAGGTAAGGAATCCCCATCATGCTGGCCCAACCAATGCCGAAGCCTGTGATTGCAGGAAAGAGTAAATACTTATTCTCAATAAATGGAAAAAATAAAAGACCCACGGCAGCAAGAAGCAAGGATCCAAAATGAACAATTTTTGGAGACGATTTTCTAACAAACCAAACCAAAGCAAACGCACTAAGAAAGGTTATAATATTATACCAACCGTTTACCAGCCCCGTCCAACTAACAGCCTGCTCATACAATTCCGAGTTGGCCGGAGTCGTCTTCCAAACAGAGAGCGCTATACTCTTTGATGAATTTTGCCAATAACAAAATAGTCCATACCATTGAAACAAATAAACTAAAGCCAATTGCCACATTACTTTTGGCATGCTACGGATGGCGCTCGGAATCTCACGAAATGGCGACCAAATACTAAGCGGAGATTTTTTCATCTCTGCTAGTTCCTCTTCGGTTGGTGGAATTTCAGATGTGGTTCGCATGCTCCAAAGAATTGAACCAATCGAACAAATTGCACCCAGAAAAAAGGATGCATATACCCAATTAGGCAATGACCCAGTTTTTCCAATAATGATAATTGGAAAAACAAAGAGTGAAATGTTAGCCAACGTTTGACCAAATCCGGTAAAGAAACTTTGGGCTTGAAACCCAACCGGTCGCTGTGTTTCATCCAGTTTATCGGCAACAAAAGCGCGGTAAGGCTCCATGGCAGTGTTGTTGCCTATATCTAATATCCACAAAAGTCCAACAGCCATCCAAAGGCTGCTGCTAAATGGATAGAAAAACAAGGCGATACTGCACAGCATAGCCCCAATGAAAAAAAATGGTTTGCGTCTTCCAAATTTTGGGTGCCAGGTCTTGTCACTCAAAGCACCAATAATTGGTTGCACAATTAATCCGGTAACAGGTCCTGCAAGATTTAATAGCGGGATTTGATCGGGGCTGGCACCCAACATATCATAGATTGGGTTTACTGCACTTTGCTGCAATCCAAAACTATATTGAATTCCAAAGAACCCTACATTCATGTTGATGATTTGTCCGAAAGAGAGATGGGGTTTTAAATTAGACACGCAATTCAGTTCAAAATTTTTGTGGAAGTTGAACAAACAAATGCAAAGTTGCAAGGTTAAAATCCTCCTTTACGGATCATTGTAAAGGCGCTGAAGGCTAAGTCAATCTTACTCCTTAACTATCTGTTGCCAAGGCTCCGGAGATGACATTGGCTCAGTGCAATCTCAGTGATTAGCCAATAGCTCTTTACGAGTTTTAATTCTATCGAGAATGAAGTTGCCTATAGCCTTTCCTTCCTTCACACCAACTTCGCAGGCCGGACGGTAGTGGATACCGCCATACATTCTGCTAATGGCAGCTTCTTCACTGGCTTGGTAAAAGGATTTAAAACTTCTTGCCGTTAACCCAAATTCTAACTCTGTAGAATCCGTGAATGCAAAGCCATCACCAAATAAATTCGTTAACGTAACTGCAGATGCTGCCGAGATC
The DNA here is from genome assembly GCA_038251495.1 of Cytophagales bacterium. Classification (GTDB taxonomy): domain Bacteria; phylum Bacteroidota; class Bacteroidia; order Cytophagales; family Cyclobacteriaceae; genus ELB16-189. The sequence continues at coordinate 6,001 of JBBSBG010000110.1, read as the reverse complement.
ACGCTATGTCCGCTTGTATACTCAGGGAAAGGTGGTGTCTGTAAAGTCGGCACCCATTCTTCGTCAATATATTGATTGATGTAGGTTTCTGGCCTTATGAGATTACTTCTATATTTTTCATCCCAACAAGAAATGAATGCGTCACTTAAAGCAATTGAAACTCTGGCATAGGCTTCTGCGCTTTGAACTATGTCGGCATTTACAGAACTACAAACTTGATGCGTAATATTCATCCAATGCCCTCCAGGCGAAATTTTTTTGGTGGCAAACATTACATGGCCTTTCACATTCATCATAAAAGGATTGCAATCCCAAAAAAATGCAATATCACGTTGCTCGGGTGTCATATTTTTTCCAATATCATAGACTTCCATTGCCTCCTTATAAAACTGACTTTTCTTCTCTATTGAAAATGATGTTGGAGGGATAGGTCTAAACTGTTGAGCAGAATCAATTGCAAAGGGACGAATCTTATTCCAATGTGGTTCAACGGCATCAATGTAAGCAGGTGGTGTCGGCTTCCAGGTAGCCGGGTCATCCTGTATTGAATACTTGGGAAATGAACGGGATTGTTTATAGTTATCTGTGGATGACCATTCGATTGCATGATCGGCCATTTGATTTCCGTAAGCTATCGATCGCTTAAAAACTTCATCCGGTATTTCCATGTCCTTGTACTCCTTCATCAGTTGGGTATAATATGCGTCCATCTTATCTTCAGAAAAAACTAATGTGCGCCCTACCTTAAAAGCTGCTTGAACGGATGCCAACGTAAAGCAATATTCTTTTCCCTCTTCCGGTTTGGGGAAGTCTTTTAAACCAGTTAGTTGACCTGCAAGACTTCTATACTTTGAATCTTGATTAATAGCTGTCTCATAAGCAGCAATGCTTGAGTAAGCATAAATGCGGGCAGCAACCGGGGGAGAAAAGATATCATGCACAATAACATCAGTAATCTGCTTAAGCGTGCGATGCAAGTACTCAGGATTTTGAGCTTTTGGTTTCCAGTTTGCTTCATGTGTTGAACAACTCGTAAAAACTACTGCTGCTATTACGACTTTAATTAGATCTTTCATTCCAAGTAAATTTCAATTCACAAAAATAGTGTAATTCATTAAGAAAAGATTCAAATAAATTAAGGGCATCTCTAAAAACCCTTGCTTTAATAACCTCAACCCCTGCCCCTTCTACCAAAAGAGAAGGGTAAGCGGAGTTTTTAGAGATGCCCTTAATAGTTAAAGCACTAATTCAATGTTTCAAAAAAGATTTATTCTTCAAAGAACTGTTCTTTTTAAAGGTCAATATTGTTTCGTTATTCCTTGATATCATAAAAATGAGGCTATCGGAATTCATCTCCTTTAGTGTAACAATATTTCTACCCTCCCCCAATGTAATAAAGCCAGAATATTCAGGTCTAACGGTCTTAAAATTAGATTTGCCATCACCTACCAGAACCAATCCTACACCAGCGTCATAGGAACCAAAGTCAGGTTGGGTAGCATTAAGATTACCGGTGAGAAGCAGGTCAAGAAAACCGTCATCGTTAACGTCAACTATTTTGGTGCCGTATATTGGAAAATACTGCGCTTCAATCGGCAATGGAATAAGGATAAACCTACCTGAATCATTTTTTAAAATTGTAGATCTCAGTTCAGTCACTTTCATTACTGCTGAGTTTCCTTTTTGGATAGGTGTGATAATATCTTCAAGTTTCACATCGCGATAATCCTTATAGTAAAGGAATTTTTTCTTGAATGATGGAATTTGCTTTACCAGTTGATCGCGCGAAGCAAATGGATAGCTGTTCTCACCATTGTAGTAAACCAGAATATGATCTGATCCACCATTAGAATCAAAATCTCCCAGATACATCGTCAAAGGCTTTAACGCAGATGCTTTCACTCTAGAATTCAAACCGAGGTTTCCAACAATCAGATCGCTATCGCCATCATTATCAAAATCACCCACTTCACAAGTGTTCCACAAACCATTAGTATCATTCAAGCCATACTCACTTGTTTGATTTGAAAATGTGTGATTCTTTTGCTGTATCAACACGGTTATAGGCATCCACTCGCCAACAAGAATCATATCTTGCAGCCCATCCTTATTCACATCAATCCAACAGGCGTCTTTTACCATGCCTGGTCTTACTCGTGTTGGATTATCAAACTTACTTTGGCCAAGCCATGCAGGATTGTTTTTAAATTCACCTGTACCATTGTTATCCAACAGAAAACTCACAGGACTCATGCCATATAGAAAAGGCATGGCCAACGCCCCTATAAACAAATCAACATCACCATCACCATCATAATCGAATGGTTTTACGCAAGACGCTTGCAGAAATATGTTTGAAAAAGCGTTAACTGAAAAGATGAAATTTCCATTTCCGTCATTCAGGTATAACCGCGGCCTTAGCAAATCAAATTCCTTTGTTGCCTCCAGCCCTCCGGAAACTACAATCAAATCCTGATCACCGTCATTGTCTGCATCAAAGAAAGAGGCATCAGTATCCTCGGCCAATGAATGTAAATTCAACGCTGGCGAATTCAATCGAACAAACTCACCATTTTTATGTTGAACAAAAAATAAACCTGCTTGCCCCTTCGCACCACCAACAAAAAAATCGTCAATGCCATCATTATTGATGTCAGCAACCGCTAATGGCGGACCTTGGGTACTTAGCATGTGCGGAATTAATGATTCGCGATTAAAGGCATTGAAATCATCTTCGGTATGCTTAAATGAAACCTTACTTACTTCTTTTAAAAGAGTGGGTTGCGCTGGGCTAAGTGCATCACGCTTGCTATCTGGATTATAGGTTAGAATGATCTCATTTGAAGTGATCGATTGTTCGGAAACTTTGCCATCAGGCCAGATAACCTTAACATGGACTGAATCACTTGATTCTGCCAATCCAAAAGTCAACGCATAATCGGAAGACGAACACCAACCGCGCGAAGGAAATAATTCCTGCATTTGAATGTTATCTCCGCTGCTTACAATTATCTTGGAACCAATAGCATATTGATTTCCCTTAATCAGATCCGCGTTAAGTTTAATCTTCAAAAAGTTTTCTGGTTTTGAATTATTACGATACAATAGTGCCTCACCATTAATTTGGTTGACAACCAGATCTGGATCTCCGTCATTGTCAAGATCACCATAAGCAGCGCCATTAGAAAAACTAAGAAGTGAAAGTCCCCATTCTTTAGTCTTATCCTCAAATGACAGTGTACCTAGATTTCTAAAAATAAAGTTCGAGACTTTGCCTTGGGGCATCATATCGATCAAAACAAAATTAGATTTCTGGCTGGCTTCCTGAATAGAATCATTAGAAATAAAATTGATATAATCCAAATCGTTGGGTCGCCTTACTATTCCATTCGTAATAAAAACGTCCTTTAATCCATCCCCATCAAAATCAACAGCCAACGGACACCAACTCCAATCAGTTGCTTCAATTCCTGCAGCCTGAGCAATATCTGAAAAAACTACCCGACCCGAATCAATCGCACCACGATTTACTTGTAACGTATTTCGCGAAACTTGTTTTCCATAACCAAAATTCAACTTGAACTTGTAAACTTCATAACTATCCTCGCCAGCCGATGTCTTGATGATGGCCTCATCGCGAGGAAGCATATCCGTGGTTACTATATCAGCCCACAAATCATTATTGAGATCTGCCAACTCATTACCCATGCTAAACCGACTGGTGTGCGCAAGACTTTTATTTGACTGCTGAGAAAATGTTCCATCCTTTTGGTTGATATACAAATAGTCATTCTCGTGAAAATCATTTGAAACATAAATATCCGGATAGCCATCACGGTTAATATCTGAAATACCGAGACCCAGTCCATAACCCAGCTGACTTGAAAGTATACCAGCTTCTTTTGTGATATCTTCAAAAAATGTTTTTCCAGTTTCTGTAAATTGATTTTTGTATAGCCTATCTCCCGATTGTTGATTAGCTTGGTTGCGCATGGAGATATTTCCATACGATCGCTGAGAATGAACGGAATGATTGAGCAAATACATATCAAGATCCCCGTCAAGGTCGTAATCAAAAAAAGCTGAGTGGGTAGAAAATCCTTGAAAATCTAAACCAAATTCTTTTGAACGTTCAGAAAAAGTAAGATCGCCATTATTAATAAACAATTGATTAAACCCATTGAATTCTTTATAACCACCTACACCGCATAAATAAATATCAAGAAGTCCATCGGCATTTACATCGGCCATAACCACTCCCGTTTTCCAATTGCCTAATCCGGCTACACCGGCTTTGTCGGTGATATCTTCAAATTTAAAATTTCCTTTGTTTAAATAAAGTTTATTGGATTGTTGATTGCTCGAGAAGTAAATGTCTGAAAGACCATCATTATTAATATCACCAATAGCTACCCCACCCCCATTATAAAAGTACAAGTACTCTATAATATTAAATTCTTCATCCTCCTTTAACTGATTGGCAAAGTTAATTGAAGAGTGAGTGGATGGAACTAGTTGAAAAAGAGTACCGACCTGAACTGTTTTTTCAGGTGAACACGATACAACCAATAACGCAACAAGTATAGTATATCGACAGCGACTAGATAATTCATAAAAAATATTCATATAGCTATTTTTTATTTGAAACTAAAATCCAAACCAACAAGTTGTTTGTTTCACACTGCTTCTGCTGGAAGTGGGGGGCTGAAAAAAATAAAGGTGCATTAGCAAGGGAAACGACAGATGTTTTATGATTGAAAGGCGCGGATAAAGCTGACAAAAGAACTGCTCAACATCGCAAGAAATAAAGAATGTTTCATAATAATTGAACTTTAGTATTTTTTCTGAAATGATTTAATCAATAATTTTATTGTATGAGCATATCCTTATTAATCCTTCCCAATAAAATTCCAGCCCAGTGAAAGTTCAATCATATTGAATTTTATCTCATGCTTTTCCGGATCGGCCAAGAAAGCATTTTTTATAGTATAGCGCGAAGTGTTGGATTTATAATTTAGCAACAGCACCAACTCATGGTGCGAAATCGGTAAAATAAAACCAGATCCAATATAAAATCCAAAATATTGGTTGGGTGTGTTCTTATCTATAGTGGTTTCTACGGTGGGATAAAAGGAATTAATTGTTTCAGGTGCAACTTGCAAGCTGATGGACTGAAGCAAGGGAACAAAGAAGTTTATGCCAGCCGAAAGCACAGGCTTAACCCTTGCTTGGTGTGAAAGTATGACAAGAAAATCAACTGGAAAAATTAAATACGAATTGTCTATGTTAAATAATAACCTACCCTTCGAATTTGGATTACCAAAATTGCCAGGCACCTGACCTGCATCTTTAGCACCACTTATTGATAGGTATTGAATACCGGTACCAATTCTAAAGGATTTAAGCGCTAGAAAGTGAATAGACATAGCTAAACTTGGAGAATAAAATGGAGCTATATCAGCCGAGTTGTAGTCATCAGACTTCACAGGAAAGGAATAGACTGTTCGCACATAGCCAACATGCAGGCCGTATGCAAACTTTTGGGAGTAACATAAATTAGTTGCTATACTCAAACAGAAAACGAGAAGATATTTTTTCATAATCAATAATATTCAAAACGTTTAAGAAAAAAGTAAGGTCATTTTATAACTTTAACAGATTGCTAAAATTAATTGAAGAGTGGGTAGACGGAACTAGTGCTATGTTAATCATAAAGTGCCGCTTTCATAAAAAGTAATTCACAATTGACAACGATACAATTGACAAAATTTTGTTCACTAGAGAATGTTATTCATCAGTTTAATCTTTGTCAATTACTTTATTGTCTACCGATAACTATCGCGAGTCAATTTCGCTGAACCCCTCCATAATACACTTAACATGATAATAGTAAAAAAAGGGTAACAACCTGAGCCTTTCTCTTAGAAGAACAAGATAAAACAAAAAAGCTTGTCGATACCAACTGTTTACTTCTATTGAGCAATCTTAAAAGTTGATTCAC
>JBBSBG010000109.1:0-8836 GCA_038251495.1 Cytophagales bacterium | reverse complement strand
GGCTATTGGAGCCATCTTATTTGTACCGGCTGCCAATGCTCGCAACTTCGATTTATTTTTAGTAGGTCTTTTCATTATCGGAACGGGACTTGCTCTTTTACAAACTGCTTCGAATCCGTATGCAACTATTCTTGGTCCTATTGAAAGCGCTGCTACCCGCATTAGTATCATGGGAATCTGTAATAAAGTAGCTGGTATTATTGCCGGTTTAATTTTCGGTTATATAGCTCTAAACGATGCCGATGCGCTCGAAGCGAGTTTGAAGACAATGGATCAAGCTGCGAAGAATGCTACGCTTGATGAATTGGCAAGTCGGGTAATAATTCCATATACGATTATAGCAGGGGTATTAGTTTTCCTTGCCATCGCTATTCTCTTTTCAACATTACCTGATATTGATGACAGTGGGGAAAGTGAAGAAAAAGCTGTTGGTCATATTGATAAAACAAGTGTGTTTCAATTTCCACATTTAGTGTTTGGTGTAATTGCGTTGTTTCTTTATGTAGGTGTAGAAGTGTTAGCGGGAGATACAATTATAAGCTATGGAAAATCACTAGGTATTGAACTTTCTACAGCCCGCTATTTTACCCAAGCCACGTTGGCATGCATGCTCCTGGGGTACGTGGTTGGTATTGTTGCTATTCCAAAATACCTATCTCAGCAAAAGGCTTTAAAAATCTGTACATGGTTGGGTGTTACGTTTACTATTGGAGCCGTTGTAACAAATGGTTATGTTTCGGTTGCTTTTATTGCCTTGCTGGGTTTAGCAAACTCATTGATGTGGCCAGCCATCTTTCCGCTGGCTATCAGTGGGTTGGGTAAGTTTACAAAAATTGGTTCTGCACTATTGATCATGGCTATTGCTGGTGGTGCAATTCTTCCTTTAGTGTATGGCCAACTCTCTGAAATTTTCAACAGTAAGCAAGCCTATTTAATTATGGTACCGTGTTATCTCTTCATAATGTACTTCGCTATCAAAGGTCATAAAGCTGGAAAGGCTGCTTGAAATAAAAACTTTTTAGATTTAAATAAATCAGTCCGGTTATGATATGATGTCACCCATCTACATTATTGGAAGTTCTAATACCGATATGGCAATAAAATCGGCACTACTCCCAGCCGCTGGTGAAACCATTCTGGGTGGTACTTTCTTAATGAATGCAGGTGAACCAGTCGTCAATCAGGCTGTGGCTGCTGCCAGGTTTGGGGGCGTTGTTACTTTAGTGACTCGCGTTGGGAATGATTTGTTAGGGATAGACTATTAAATTTGATGCTCCTATTTTATATAATTGTAGTAGCGGTCATAATTTTCTCGAAATAAATCCTTTAATAAAATGTAAAGCATTGTAGATGTTTCAAACGAAGCTGATCCATCTTGAGTAAAAAATAAATTCAACACTATGAAATATCTGAAAGCCCTTTTCTTGATTGTAATCACATTACTTGGCGTGAATTGTCAATCTACCAAACAAGAAAAAGAAGTAGCACAGCATAAAATTCGCGTCATCTTTGATACCGATACCAATAACGAACTAGACGATCAACATGCATTGGCCTATTTACTTTTCAATCAGGCCGCGTTTAAAATCGAGGCCATTACTATCAATACAACGAGTAGTGGCGGTGATATTGAAAAGCACTATGCAGAAGCTATACGCGTACTTCAGCTTTGCAATGCAGATACACTGCCTGTATGGAAAGGGGCTGACAAATCCTTTCAAGATATTTTACCTACACTAGAATCTGAACACTATGATGGTAAAGCTGCAGTAGATGCTATTATTGATGAGGCACGCAAACCCTCAGCTGAAAAATTAGTTGTGCTGGCTGTAGGTAAACTTTCCAACATCGCTTTAGCTCTAGCAAAGGATCCTTCCATTTCGGAAAAAATAAGATTAGTCTGGTTAGGCTCGAATTATCCCGAACCCGGTGAACACAATCAAGACAATGACACCCTTGCGATGAATTACTTACTTAATCAAGAAATTGATTTTGAAATGGTGACCGTTCGCTATGGCAAACCCAGCGGTACCGATGCAGTGAAGATTACGAAAGAAGAAATTAATAATAAAATGCCGGGATTAGGCCCACACATCACTAAACCTGTTATTGGGCGACATGGCGGAGCGTTCTATTGCTTTGGTGATTATTCTGTAAATTTATTTGAACACTATACTATGCATAGCGAATCAAATTCACGTCCGCTGTTTGATATGGCTGCAGTGGCAATTGTAAAAAATCCTACCTGGGCGCAGGTTTATGAACATCCGGCTCCGCTGTTTATAAATGGAGCATGGGTCGAACGATCGAACAACTCACGTAAAATTAAAATCTGGGAAAATTTTGATAGGGATGCGATTATTAATGACTTCATCGTTAGCTTTTCTCCGCCACTAAATTAATTGTCTAGCATTTTATCTACTTCCATCTTTACAAAGTGTAATCGCTCTTCGTAATTACCTTTAACAAGTAAATAAGGGATGCCCCTTTTTTCTAACTCGATTTTAAATACCTCAAATATTTTCTCTCTTTGCTCACCTAAATCGCGCATCCCATCACTTACCCACGGCACATCAATATCAAACAAAAAATATTGATTATAGATAATCTCCTTTTCCAATTCAAATAAGATTTCAGGTACGATACCCAGGTAATGTCGGCAATAGATTTGTGTTGTGATGGCATCGGTATCGCAAAATAAAATTTTATTTGCAGTTTTTGATTTCTCTTTAATACGCTCTACTTGGACATAGCCAATTTTTATAATTTCCTCAACCGTGAACTCATTTGAGTTTACAATCTCCCGCGCCACTTCAGGCACAAATTCAGTTTGATAATGGGCGGCCAATTTTTCAGCCATAAAAGACTTACCTGTGCTTTCCGAGCCATAGAAGCAAATTTTTTTTACAAAAAAAGGTCGAACAACCGCTGGAATAAATTCCCAGTACGTAAAGGGCTTCATTCGAATAAGGCTTGCCGAAACTGGATTTTTTTTTCTGTCAGGATCAAACAAAATATGTTTGCACGAAAGATGATCTGCTAATAGATATCCATACACTTCTGAGCTTACAAGTATATCTATTGTTCCATATTGCTTCCTTAAGAATGAAGCCCAGACTTTAGTTCGCTCAGGCCAATCAAGCGATTCATTATCAAAATCATCCTTCACCAAAGCAAGTTTGATTTTAGGCTCACCTTCAAAAATTTCATTTAGCCAATTAAATCTGAAGTTACCGGTAATCGGATCGTCATCTTTATAACTCATGGAAACGATCAACTCATCGCAGTGCAGGGTCGCAAAATTTATTAGTGCGATGTGACCCGTATGCACAGGCATAAATTTTCCTATAACTAAACCGCGTTTCATGAAGGCCTCGAATAATTACGATACTCTTTGACCCAATTCCACAAAGCGAATGTTGCAATGAGTGTAAATATCAAATACTCAACCCCGAAAAATTTCGCACCTTTTAAAAAATACAGATAGGTAGCTACAATATCAATAACAATCCAGATGATCCAACATTCCACTTTCTTTTGAATCATGAGAAAGGTAGCAATCACACTCATCACCAAAATAAAGGAATCGATAAATGGATAGGCACTTGGTAAATTAAAAAGAAGGGGCAGCAAATTATGAAGTTTGCTGGCCAGCGTGCCAATAAGAAAAGTACCAACTAAACCCGCCATGCATAGAAAAATAAATTGCTTGCGATCCATAAAACTTACCTTCAATTCTTTCTTCTTGTCTTCCTCTTCCGGCTTGGGATTAGCCCATCGCCACCAGCCCATAAGGTTGGTTACAAAGAAAAATACCATCAGAAACATATCTGGGTAAAGTTGAATTTGATAGTAAAAGAAGGCAGACAAAACCACATTGATAATACCAATTGGCCAGCTCCAGATATTCGCTTTCGCGGAAAGTGCTACTGCTATCAACCCCGCTATTACCGCAAAAAATTCCACATAGCTCATGGGGTAGCCGAGAACTGTAAAAAAGATATTTTCAATATCTAAGCTAGTCATCTTAACTTAAATATTTAGTGTAACTATCTGCATTTCATTAACTTGTATAAAAAATGAATTTTTGGGAATTCAATTCCCAATTGTACATGATTATTCGCGAGGTCGAAAATACGCTTAAAACTCTTGCCCATTAATTTAGAAAATTATAAACCAGTACCTTTGTATGGCTTTACTGGAACACCAGGTCAATCCTCTTAGTTATTTTTTTACACTCCTTTAACAATGCAATGGCATTTATCGGAGGCATAAACACTTCTATTGAAGACTTGGAAAAAACAACCCGGCAAATCCTAAATAATGATATTCTCTACGCTTGCATTTATCTGGCAAGTTTCGCCATCGGGATTGGACTGCTTGCGCTGATACAAAAAAAATATTTTCAAACTCCGGTGAGCCAACCGACAACAATCGAGAATTCCGTTGCTAGCGAAGATTAAAGTTTAATACATACATTCTTAGTCTCAGTAAAAAATTGCAACGCTTCCCAACCACCTTCGCGGCCTATACCCGATTGTTTCATGCCACCAAAGGGCGTGCGCAAATCGCGCAGCAGCCAGCAGTTAACCCAAATGATTCCACTCTTAATTTGGTGCGATACCCGATGTGCTCGCTTTAAATTTTCTGTCCAGATAGTGGCACTTAAACCGTAGGCGTTTGAGTTAGCATAATTAATCGCTTCTTCTTCGGTATCAAAAGCCATGATGGTAACAACGGGTCCAAAAATTTCTTCCTGATTTGTTCTGCAATTTTGATCTAGGCCTACAATAATGGTTGGCTCAATAAAATAACCAGTCGCACAACGCCCTGAAACAGAAACCTGATTTCCTCCACAAATAATTTCACCACCTTCGGTTTTGGCTAATTCAATATATGAAAGCACTTTATTCATGTGCGCTTCGGACACCATTGCTCCTATCCGGGTTTTATCTTCTAAAGGATCGCCAACCACAAGTTCTTTGGTACGCTTTACAAACTCTGCAACAAATTTTTCATATAAGCTGCGCTCGACTAAAATTCTTGAACCGCATAAACAGATCTCACCTTGATTAGAAAAGGAAGAATGAATGGATGTGCTTACCGCTTGCTCAAAATCACAATCAGTAAAAATGATATTGGGATTTTTTCCGCCTAACTCAAGTGAAAGTTTTTTAAACATCGGTGCGGCAGTAGATGCTATCTTTTTTCCGGTTACAGTTCCGCCAGTGAATGATATGACAGAAACATCTGGATGTTCAACAATAGCCTGCCCAACTTTACTTCCTAATCCGTGAACAATATTTAAAACCCCATCTGGTAATCCGGATTCTATGCAAAGCTTAGAAAATAAAAATGCTGTCATGGGTGTAAGTTCCGATGGCTTTGCCACTACCGTGCAACCCGCTGCTAAGGCCGGAGCAATTTTCCATGTAAATAAATAGAGTGGTAAGTTCCAGGGCGAGATGCAACCCGCTACGCCAATAGGAGTTTGAGTTGTATAATTAATTGCTTCGCCTTCCATCAAATGCGATGCGGAACTAACGTGCATAGATGCAGTTGCGTAAAAACGTAAGTTTGCCGAAGCCCTCGGAATATCCACTGACTTGGCAAGCTTGAGCGGCTTACCCTGATCAATACTTTCCGCTAACGCTAACTTATCTAAGTCGCGATCAATTAATTCAGCAATTCTTAAAAGAATCTCAGCGCGCTTGGCAGCGGACATTTCTGACCAGGAAGCGAATGCGTTACTCGCAGCCTCAACTGCTTTTTGCACATCTTTGAAATCAGAATCCGGTAACAAGTTATAAACCTTTCCTTCTGCCGGATTTATATTATCCAGATAGCTACCCGAAATAGGTTTTTCAAGTTTGCCATTTATATAATTTAGAATTTGATCCATCGTAAATCAAAAGTAAGCAATCACTTTCTGGTAATCGTTACTTCTACTCTTCGGTTTCGCTGACGGTTTTCATTGGTGTCATTGGGTGCAATAGGTCGCGATCCACCATAACCGCGGCCTGCGATTCTTCCTTTTTTAATTCCCTTCTCTTCCAAATAAGTTTTTACAGCTGCCACCCGATCGTCAGAAAGTTTAATCAATGCATTTCTATTTCCTATATTATCGGTGTGCCCGCTCAGTTCGATGCCGATCGCTGGGTTTTCATTCATGATCTCCACCAATCGATCTAGTTCAGGAAAAGATTCAGACTTCAATATTGCCCGGCTTTGTTGAAAGAATACATTATTCAAGGCAATACTTTCACCCGCTTCAATCGGAATCAAAAACAAATCTTTTTCAATTTCCTTGTACTGAACTACCGATGCTAATTCTAAGTTCTCATTCACTGATAGATACCCTTTTGCCTGGGCACGAATTCCATAATTTTTCCCGTTAGGCAATGCAATCCTATACGAACCCGTTTTAGGATCTGAAATTGCCTCGCCAATTTCCTTTTGTGTGGATAAATCTTCAAAAAGAATTTCAGTCTTTATAGGCTCTTTCGTTTTTGCATTTAATGTGCGCCCTAACAATAAAACAACCGGATCAGGTTTAACTGCTTCTGGTAATTTAATTCGTACAAGATCTGATAAGCCTAAAGAATTGCGATCGCTCACCATGTAGGCATAGTCGGCTGAAGCAGCCAGTGTATAGTATGCATCGAAGCCTGTTGTATTTATTTCGGGTCCCAGGTTAACAGGTTCACTCCAATCGGTCCATGAGTTGCCGTTGCGCTTGCTCATGTAGATGTCATAACTGCCATACCCCGGCCGGCCGTTCGAAGCGAAATACAATGTGCGTCCATCAGCCGCCAAAAAAGGTGAAATCTCATCACCCTCGGTATTTATTTTCTCACCCATGTTAATCGGATCCAACCAATTACCCTTTTCATCGTGCACTGTAACATAGATGTCTTTCTCCTTATTTTCTGCATCAGGATTGTAAAACAGGTTTTGCTTTAACTTTGATGTAAATAAAATTGCTTTCCCATCAGGCGATAAATTGCCCTCCATATTTTTAGACTCGTTTTTGAATTTTACATTCAAATACGTTGGCTCCGACCAGCCCTCTTCCTCTTTCTTCCTGACTTGAAATCCATCCGTTTTGCAGAAGAGAAGCATATTATTATCTGCACTGATGGCTGCCAAATTATTTGCGTTTTTATCATTAATAGCAGTACCCATGTTTTCACTCTTCGACCAGGCAACTCCATCTTTGGTGGTAGTCATCCAAATATCTTCACCATCTTCTTTTCCACCCAGGTTATCGGGCGAATGCTCGCGGCCAAACAAAAGCATTTTTCCATCCGCAGTAATGTGAGGCCCTAAGTCATCATAAACTGAGTTTACATTCGGCCCCAGGTTTTCTTTAACCAACCCGGTGGTTAGGTTAGGTGGCAAATTTATTTTCACATCCTGTCGAAAAATAAAATCATCAACTTCCAATTCCATATTGGTGTAGTTGATAATCCCCATTCTGTTTCCGTAAATAGGCAAAGCTGTTATGCTTGCAACCTCTTCGTTATTAATATAATAATATAACTTCCCTTTGCGCTGTTCTACTTTTAAATGATTGGCTTGCCCAACCAGATTTATTTTTTTGTTTGTTACCCATTCATTGATTTTATCAATTTTTTCCGGGCTCTTTATTTTATAATATCCATTGGTGGTAATAATAAATTCCTGATGCTTACCATCACCATTATTTCCCCAAAGTAACCCGAGGCCATTATTCTCACTGCCCGATTTTTGAATAAAAGTTGCTTCAATGGAGAAATCTTTTTTCTTATCCATGTAAGGGCTGATGGTTATAAACCGCCCTTTATCTTTTTCTGTTGTTGTCACAAGGTATTTTCCATTTTCAAATTTCATCGAGTAGGTATCTCCAGCACCTGTCCACCACGCGTTGACATTAGAACTAAAATCATCATTTATAAAGATGGGCGGTTGAGCCAATCCTTTAATTGAAAAGAGAAAGAGAATTCCGACTAAGACCCTATACATAACCAATAGACAAATTTTGAGGCATTAAATTTACAAACTTCCAGTTCTTCCACCATCCACCGGCATGTTTATACCTGTAATATATCCCGCAGCGGGACTCGCCAGAAAAGCAACGGCCGCGGCCACTTCTGCCGGTTCCGAAATTCTTCCTACAGGCACTTCGGCAATCATTTCGTTTTTGATTTCATCATAAGTCTTTCCTGATTTCTCAGCCTTATTTTTAATGATGGCATCTAAACGACCCGTCATGGTAGTTCCGGGAAGAACATTGTTAACGGTAATTCCAAAAGGAGCTAACTCAGTTGCAATTGTTTTTGCCCAGTTGGCCACGGCTCCGCGTGTAGTATTCGATACTCCTAATCCTTTAATTGGAATTTTCACAGATGTAGAAATGACATTAATAATTCTTCCATAACCAGATTGCTTCATCCCCGGCACAACGGCTTGTGCTAAAATCTGATTACAGATTAGATGCGCAGTAAATGCTTTTATGAAGTCTTCGGGGGCGGCATCGATAGCCTGACCAGCCGGTGGCCCACCAGTATTGTTAATTAGAATGTCAATATTGTTTTCACTAACAAATTTTTCAACAACAGTTTTTAATTGATCCGGAAAATTAAAATCAGCAACTAGGTAATTATGCTTCTGTTCTGATTGAGTTGGCAATTCCTTTAGTACTTTCTTTAGTGTCTCTTCATTTCGTGCAAGCAACGTAATGTCTGCCCCTAATTGAGCTAACTCGATGGCTGAAGCTTTACCGATTCCTTGTGTGCTGCCGCCAACAAGCGCTCTTTTCCCTTTTAAATCCAGATTCATAGAATTGATTTTTTGT
>JBBSBG010000108.1:0-8869 GCA_038251495.1 Cytophagales bacterium | reverse complement strand
TGCAACCTGCAGTTCTGATTTTTTATGCTGATCTCTAAAAAATTACGTTAAGCATTCGGATGTTTGGTGGTGACCTTGCCCGCTATTCCTCACACAACACCACCAAAGGCGAGAGTTCAGATTGTTTGGTGTTGGTGTCAAGTCAAATCGTCTATGGAGGGATTTTGTTGCAGCGGAATAAACCATTCGTACTCTTTCTCGAAGTACTCAATCACGTGCATCCGCAGGAGTTTCTCTTGTTCTAATAGATCAAAATGTGGGAGCTTCTTTACCAATTTCCAATGAGGCCAACCGTCTGCATCCAAACCTTCAAGCTCGTAGTAGCCCGCCAGGCTTAACACTTTGCAAATCGCAATGTGCATAAGATCTTGTTTCTCTTCTTTGGAAAAAACTTTGGGCCCTTTACCCAGCTCCTGCATTCCAATTATAAAGAGCACAGCATTAAGATCCTTTGGTTTTCTTTCAAGGAGTCGCTCCATTTCAGCTAATAAAGCCTGCCACCTTCGCTCCAAATCCAAATCCCGCTTGAACATTCTGTTTTTATTTAAGATTTGGCCAATTCTTCCCAGTATTCAAAGGCTCTGCGCAAGTGTGGAACCACTATTGTTCCTCCGACCAGCGTTGCAACGCCCATTGCTTCATGAACTTCGGCCGTTGAAAATCCAACTTCTTTACATTTTCCAAGATGATATTTCACACAATCATCGCAGCGCAACACCAATGAACAGGTAAGCCCTATTAATTCCTTTGACTTTACATCCAATGCACCGGCCTGGTAGGCATTTGTATCTAAGTTGAAAATGCGCTTAATGATTAGGTTATCGGCTTCGAGAATTTTCTCATTCATTTTGCCGCGGTATTCATTAAATTGCTCTACCAGATTCATAACTAAATTTCTTTTCTCAAAGATGAGGTCAATTTGGATGAAATCAAATGTTGCACGAACAGCGATTGACTTTTGTCAGGATTTCGTTTCATTATTTTATCCCAACTATTGCCTTGGTTGTTCACTGGCGCTATACAAGGGTGAAGAAATTTTATGTACACGTTGTATCAGGGATTTACCCAAAACAAACGGCCACCTGGATATTGAAAATCCAATTCAATTAAGAATGATGGGTCGGTTGCCGGTGCAACATGTGATGGCATTTTTAAAATTCAGAAAAACAGGAATTGTTCAACACTTGCTTCATCAACTTAAGTATGGTAATCATCCTGAAGTAGGCGTTCGACTGGGAAAAATTTATGGAAAGGAGTTAGTGGAGGCTGGCTTTGCAAACAAGTTTGACCTTATTGTGCCCGTACCGTTGCATGAAAGCCGCAAACGCAAAAGAGGCTACAATCAAAGTGCTTGCTTTGCGGCAGGATTGAGTAGCACACTTAATATTCCTTGGGATGAATCGATCAGTACCCGAAAAATCAGCACCAGTACTCAAACCAGAAAATCAAGAGTGGAACGCTGGGAAAATGTAAGAGATGTGTTTAGTATTAATCAAAACGGAAAAATAAAGGGAGCCAGAATTCTTTTAGTGGATGATGTGATTACAACCGGAGCAACGCTGGAAGCATGCGGGAAACACTTGATTGACGAGGGTTGTAGCGAGTTGAGTATAGCGTGCCTAGCTGAAGCACAATAAAAAACCCTGACGATTATCGTCAGGGTTTGTAAAATCTTTTAAAGAAGTTCTTAGTAGTTTGATCCTGCGCGAATCATTGCGCAACGGAAACCGATAGTTGCGGTTGCGGAATCTTCATCTAAGAATCTACGAGTACCAGGAGACATCCAATAAGCAACATCTTTCCACGATCCACCTTTGTACACGCGCACTTTGTCGGAGATCAATGAAATAAACCCTTGAGGATTCTTCACGTAATCGAAAGACTTAATATTTTTTGTTGTTCCATCAGGCATGGTAACCGTTGAGTCTTTTTCAACTTTAGTATAACGGTTTCTGTATTCGCTGTGGCTATCAATAAAGTCATCTCTACGAATCGGGTTAAGGTCATCAAAATCCTGATGTGAAAGAGGACGATAAACATCCATTACCCACTCGCTTACATTACCAGCCATATTATAAAGACCATAATCGTTAGGAGGGAATTCATAAATGTATGTTGTGATCAACGCACCATCATTCAACCTTCCGGCAATACCTGCATAGTCACCACGACCACGCTTAAAGTTTGCTAGGAATGAACCCATTTGTTTTCCATAAGGGTTACGAAGTGCATGACCATCCCAAGGATAAATACGTTGAAAATTTTGCATTTCATCTAACCACTGAGTTCCGATTAGCGCTTGAGCTGCATATTCCCATTCTGCCTCAGTTGGAAGGCGATAGGCAGGAATAACAACACCGGATTCCAAAGGAATACGACCGGCTCCAGATTCAGGAGCGGCTACACCAGCCTTTTCGGCTAAGTCGCCATTTACTTTAGCTGTTCTCCACTTAGAATATTCATTTGCTTGATTCCACTTAACACCAACAACTGGGAAGTAGCGAAAACCAGGATATCTTAAATAATGATCAACATAAGGATCGTTAAAAGCAAGGTTCGACCGCCAAACCATTGTATCAGGAAGAGCCTCAGAATATGCCTTTCCACCATCAATCTTTGTAGAGTCTACCGATAAATAGTAAAGATATTCTAGCCAGTGAATGTTGGCTATTTCTGTTTCGTCCATATAGAATGAGGCTACTGATACAGTTCTTTCAATGTTATCTCGGTAAGACATAACATCTTCCTCGAAAGAGCCTAAAACAGTGCGGCCACCTTCAATGAACACCATGTTTGGCGCATCTGGCTGCGAACGGTATTCATTTACCGCAAAACCCTCAGCCGCATCGCGGGTGTACTTTAAACCCGTGGCAGTACTAAGCTGACCAGGATTTTGAGCAGTGGGCTTTCCTCCTTGACGAAGAAAACAAGATGAGACTAATACAGACAGCGCAACTAATGACAAGAGAGACTTAAAACACTTCATTTGCTTTTGGTTATACATAAAAGTAACCGCTAATATAAATAGATAAATCAATGTTTTCCAAAGGGTAGCGATTTTTTGCTAAATCCTTAATAGAAGTTAAACCCTGAAACGACTGCTTAACGCTGTAAATCAAGGGTTAGTATCAAATTTCAAAATGGGAAGGAAATTCCTGCCATGGGGAGATTATTTACAGGAATTACCCTAATTCTGCTATTCTGAGGGTTGGTATGGCATTTTCTATAGAGATCGAACAAAATAAAATTAACCCCAATGATCTCGATAGAAGACTTTAAAGTTGCCTCTTTTGAAAAGAAATGCGACCTAATTACCCGAAGTACGGACTACATTATTTCTCGTGAAACCGAGGATGAAAATATTTATCTGTACCATACCGGTAATTTCTTCATTGAGGTTTACTATTCTCCGATGTATAAAAGAGTTTTGAGAATAAATACCTTTACTGATGATCTTAATTTGGAGCCTTATATAGTTGATATTTCGCTCAGAGAACTGACCTCATAAGATGAAAGAGGAACCAGCAGCTCGATAGCTGAGTCCACAGTAGGAATTGCTTCTATTGTAAGCGTTAGTTTTCCCATACTTTCTTTCATGCGGCACCGCTTGCTGTTGCTCTGAATGAAAGCCAGAATTTTTCCGAACGTGTCGGACTTAAAATATTCTTCATTACCAGATAGAAAATAACCCCGCAACTTCTCATTCTTCAAGCTGATTTTTTCAAAACCAAGCCTTTCCCCAATCCAACGTAAGCGTACGGAGTTTATTAGTTGATGAACAGGATCGGGCAGCGCACCGAAGCGATCTTTTAAAGATTCTTGAAAACCAGCTAACCCCTTTTCGTCTTTAATATTATCAAGGGTAGCATAAAGTTGCAGACGTTCGCTTGTGTTATTAATATAGGTATCTGGAATCAGAATTTCTAAATCCGTTTCGATGCTGCAATCTGGCACAATCAATTTTGCTTTCGCGGAAAGCTCTTCGGCAAATAATTCCTTAAAGTCTGTCTCTTTCAATTCCTGAATGGCATCATCCAGAATTTTATGATACGTATCAAAACCTAAGTCAGTAATAAAACCAGTTTGCTCGGCACCCAATAAATTTCCTGCACCACGAATATCAAGATCACGCATGGCAACTTTAAAGCCATCACCCAATTCAGAAAACTCTTCTAGTGCTGCTAATCGCTTGCGCGAATCGGACGACAACACAGAACTTGGTGGCGTAAGCAAATAACAAAAAGCTTTTTTATTCGATCGCCCAACACGCCCCCGCATTTGGTGGAGGTCGCTTAACCCAAACATGTGCGCTTGATTAATAATAATAGTGTTGGCATTTGGAATGTCTAAGCCTGACTCGATAATATTTGTTGAGACAAGTACATCATATTCGCCTTCGATAAACTTAACCATAGCCTTCTCCAACTTATCGCCATCCATTTGGCCATGGGCAATCCCAATGCGTGAATCCGGCACCAACTTGAAAATGGTGTTCGCTAATTGATCAATATCGCTAATGCGATTATGAACAAAGAAAACCTGCCCACCTCTTCTCAGTTCGGTACTTACAGCATCACGAATAACAACTTCATCAAATGTATGTAGTTCGGTGGTAACGGGCTGTCGGTTTGGCGGTGGTGTGCTAATAATACTTAAATCGCGCGCACCCATTAACGAAAAGTGCAATGTGCGTGGGATGGGTGTTGCCGTAAGCGTAAGCACGTCCACATTCACTTTCAACTCTTTGAGACGATCTTTTACCTTCACCCCAAACTTTTGCTCTTCATCAATAATTAACAAACCAAGATCTTTGAATTCAACATCTTTACTTACCACGCGGTGGGTTCCTATAATAATATTTATCTCTCCTTCCTTAACTTTTTTTATAATTTCTTTTATCTCAGCAGTTGTTTTGAAACGTGAGACATAATCAATCTTTACAGGCATTTCGGAAAGGCGTTCCGAGAAAGTTCTGTAATGCTGCATCGCCAAAATAGTTGTTGGCACCAGCACCGCAACTTGCTTGCCTTCCGTGGCAGCTTTGAATGCGGCACGAATAGCGACCTCGGTTTTTCCAAAACCAACATCGCCACACACAAGCCTATCCATAGGATGTGGCTTCTGCATGTCGCGCTTTACGTCTTCAGTAGCTTTTGCCTGATCGGGTGTATCTTCATAAATAAAGGATGACTCTAACTCGGCTTGTAAAAAACTATCTTCGCTAAACGCAAAACCAGGAGCACCCTTTCGCTTTGCGTAAAGACTGATTAGTTCTTTAGCAATGTCTTTAACTTTCTTTTTAGCCTTTGCTTTTTTACTCTCCCACTCGCCACTGCCTAGTTTACTTATGGATGGTGGTGACCCATCTTTACCTGAATACTTAGAAATTTTGTGAAGTGCGTGAATGCTAACGGTTAGCAAATCATCATCACGAAAGACAAGGCGGATAGCTTCCTGCTCTTTGCCATTAATAGTTTTCTTTTCAAGGCCGGCAAACTTGCCAATGCCATAATCGATGTGCGTTACAAAGTCTCCCGGCTGCAGCGTCTGCAATTCCCGAAAGGTTAACGCTTTTGATTTGGAAAATTTTTCTTTTTGCTTATACTTATAAAAGCGCTCGAAAATCTGATGATCGGTATAGCAAACAACTTTAAGAATTGAGTCAACGAATCCTTTCCAAAGTGAAAACTCGAGCGACTGAAATTTTATTTCAGGATGAATCTCTTCAAAGATTCCATGAAGTCGCTCAACTTGCCTGGGTTGTTCAGTAGCAATAAAATTTCCAAACCCTTGCGCTTGGTGTTCCAACAGATCGGTAGCGAGCAATTCAAAATTTTTGTTGAATGAGGGTTGAGCAGACGAACGGAATTCGTAAACCCTATCCGTTTTAAATAGAAATTTAGAACCGAACTCAATGCAGGCAAAGCTCTCCAAACTTGCAATCAAAGCATCACCCGAATTAAAAAGTTGTGAAGGTTCAAGCACAACTTTGGTCTGCCCGCTTTCGCGAAGAATCTGGTCGAATGAAGCGCTTGCTTTATGAAAACAAGTTTCGACAATATCTTTTGTTAGCTCAGTATCCTTTATCCAAATCCTTGAGGAGGGTGAAATAAAATTTAAAAATGATTGTCTCTCTTCTTGAATTAGCCGTGTTTGCACATTTGGCATCAGGTTAATTTTGTCGGTGGTTTCAACAGAAAGTTGTGAACCTGGATCAAAGCTGCGAATGCTTTCTACTTCATCCCCAAAAAGTTCGATGCGATAAGGAAGTTCGTGAGCAAATGAAAACACATCAATAATTCCCCCACGGATAGCAAACTGCCCGGCTTCGAAAACAAAATCTGTCTTTTCAAAATCGAAACCTTGGAGAAACTCTTCCAGAAAACTGAGGTCAAGGATTTCACCCTTTGTTATTAGAAACGTGTTGGTGGCAAGAGATTTCTTGTTGATTACTTTTTCAGAAATGGCTTCAGGATACGTGACAATAACGTTTCCGTCAGGATGATCGCTAATCTTGTTAAGCACTTCGGAGCGCATAAGAATATTTGCGTTCTCAACCTCGCTATATTCGTAAGGCCTGCGATACGACATTGGGAAAAAGAGAACTTCTTTTTCTCCCAATAAATTCTGAAGATCATTTAGTAAATAGGATGCTTCCTCTTTGTCCTGCGCAATGAGAATATGAGATGCCCGAACGCTTTTTATTACCGAGGCAAAAATGACTGCATCCAGGCTTCCATGAAGGCCTTTGATGTGAATTTTGGAATGTGTGGACGCACGTATCCCTTCGGCCAGCGTTTGTACCAGACTGTCTGCGCGGTAAATAGAAAGGAAATCATTCGCCTTCACTCCAACAGTTTTCAAAAACAGGTGGCAAATATAGCTTACCCTAGAACAGGGAAAAACTATAACCATTAAGATAGTTAAGGAATTAAGAAAATTAAGAGTTTGTGCGTTGCTAAGAGTTGAGGATATAGGGATGAGACTTCATGCTCTTCATTTCTTAACTATCTTAGTGGTTCAAAATAATGCCAAGTAGTTTATAAAATTTACTTTTAACTTTAGCGCATGTATTATGTGAGGTTGTTATTTCTGCTTATTAGTTTCACTTCGTTTTTGTTCATGATCATTGGGTTGATTAAGCCCTGGATTATGTTGTGGTGGGAAGATGTGCAGAATCGAAAAAAAGTTATACAATTATATGGAACTTCGGGGCTATTGTTTTTAATTATTTACTTTGCATTAATCTTATTTGAATCATGATCAGAAAATATTTATTCCTGCTATTGTCAGTAATTGTCTTTGCACAATGCAGCAATCCTGAAAAAAAAGAGGCGGAAATTAAAAAGGAAGTAAATGAGCTGCCGCACCTGGCTTTTAAAAACCTGGATGGTTCCGCTGCTACCACGCGCGATTTGCCACCGGCATCAGTTCTTATTTTATTTAATACGGATTGCGATCATTGCCAGCGCGAGGCAAAATCAATTCAGGAAAACCTGGAATCATTCAAAGATTATACGTTGCATTTTATTGCTTCAGATTCAGAACAGAACATTGAGCAATTTGCTAAAGACTATAAATTGGAAAACTTAGCCAATGTTAGGTTTGGCAAGGCAGAAGGACAAGATGTGTATCTGAATTTTGGCTCTATACCCACTCCGGCAATTTATGTTTACTCTAAAGAGCGAAGATTTGTAAAATCGTTTATGGGTGAAACTCCGGTAGAGCAAATTATTTTGGCTTTATAACAGACGCATAACCAGCAGAGAACAAGGAGTAGCGCAGAGAAAAATTATTTTATTCTCGAACACACAGCGAGAAATTTTTTCTTATCCGAAGAAAAACCAATCAGGTATTTATCCCCACCATCTTTTAAATTGAATTTCTTTTTTAGTTGTTCCGCTTTAAGCGGATAGTTGCGCGTAATCACATTGGCTAGCCCGCCTGGTAATACTGATTTTATTTTTTTTGGATCTGGATTGAGTTCTTCTATTTGAAGAACTTTACCGGGAAAATCAGCAATTAAATTATCAGATGTGTAAAGATGTGTGTTGGCACTTAGTTTACTCACAGCATATTTCCCCGTCACCAACTTAAAGGCTCCTGCTTTTAGAATAGAAGCGTTTGGCTCATAAAGAAATTTCAAAGGTTCACTTTGTGGAGAATCAGCTTCTTTTTCATCATCAAGAGAAAAAACAAATGATGATTTGAGATCCCCTTGCGAATTCAAATCAACAGCTTCAATCTCAACTTTTCCTAAATACGATTGCACAGCCAGAAAAAGCAATTCTTTGCATTCGTTTCCAACCGACACAACAAACACTTTTTTTACATGATTGAGCTCTCGCAGGGCTTGATGGATATCAAGTAGCGGAGAAGCTTTTATTAGTAAGTGACTGCTGAGTGATAAAATCTTATCCTGAATAGAAACAATATCAGGAACACAGTCGCTTAATTTAAAAACCTTTCGGGAATCATCTCTTCGGCTTGGATCAATGAAAGCAAACGAAAACTTTTCCTGAGTGGTTTCAATAAAAGCTTCGGCTGTTTTATGGTGATAAGTAATGTTGTTTGAGCTTAGTAAGTGATGATTGTGCTCTGCAATTTTTAATAGTTCGTCATTAGGCTCAACATAATGAACCGTGTTGAACGCCTTTGATAGAAAAAAACTATCCACACCAAATCCGCCAGTTAAATCAACGGCCAATAATTGGGATTCACCAATCAGATTTTTAATTATGTATAATTTGTAGGAGGCGGTTGCTTCTGAAGAGCATTGCTCTAGATTAATAGAAGGAGGATATATTATACCTCTGGTTTTATACCAGCTGGGAAGTTTATTTTTTGCTTTGCCCCGCCCAATTAGCTG
>JBBSBG010000107.1:0-9096 GCA_038251495.1 Cytophagales bacterium | reverse complement strand
GATTGGTGTATCTCTACTCTTTATTTGTAAATGGACAGAAGTTCCGGCTAAAACCCCAAAGTTGAACTTTTGATGTTTAATCAAAGAAAAGCGAGCCACCGGTGATACCTCTAAAGTGCGAATCGCAAGTAACTCTATTTTCAGAACTGGGCAGAATTGACAAACTTCTATTTCGTTATAAACACCGAAATCCTGGTATCTTGAAAAATAGGAAATATCTGCTCTCCAGTTAAATCTGCTGCGTGGAAAACTTTCGATAAATACCCCTATTGTTCGTATTTCCGGAGCAAAGTCTGGCTGCATCGGAAAGATAACTACATCTCTTACTTTAGCAATTCCATTGCTTGTTTTGGATAAATAACTACCCATGGTTGGCCCGAAAGCAAATTTTTGAGCGAAAGAGTGATTGATTGCTAAAAAAACAAATACAAAAAAAATAGCGGCAAAATTCAACGATGAGGTTGCTGAGCTAACCATAGTTAAAAATTCGAGGAAAATATTTTAAAGTCTAAATCAACTTGCCAATCAGCGCATCAACCGTCATTCCTTCAGCCTCTGCTTTGAAGTTCCGTACAATACGGTGACGCAGCACGGGCCGGGCAACTACTTGCACATCTTCAATATCAGGCGAATACTTGCCATTAATTAAGGCATTACACTTAGCGCCTAGCACCAAAAACTGCGAAGCACGAGGTCCGGCTCCCCATTCTAAAAAGTCATTAGCAACAGATGAACCTGCCGAACCTGGTCGTGTTGCGTGAACCAGTTTAACTGCATACTCAACAACATTATCGGCCACCGGCACTCTGCGCACTAAATGTTGAAAGGCAATTATTTCCTCCGCTGTCAAAACTTTCGATACTTTTTGAACATCATCGGCAGTGGTATTTTTTACAATGCTTAGCTCCTGCTGATAAGTTGGATAGTCGAGAAAAATATTAAACATAAACCGATCGAGTTGAGCCTCGGGTAGCGGATAGGTTCCTTCTTGTTCAATCGGGTTTTGAGTAGCTAAAACGAAGAAAGGTCGAGGTAACTCATAGGCTTTTCCGGCAATAGTAACTGCATACTCCTGCATAGATTCTAACAGGGCAGCTTGAGTTTTTGGTGGAGTTCTGTTTATCTCATCGGCCAAAATGATATTGCCAAAGATGGGGCCTTTCACAAACTGAAAGTTTCGTTCCTTATCCATTGTTTCGGCACCCACAATATCCGATGGCATAAGATCGGGCGTAAACTGAATTCGTTTAAATTGAAGATCGAGTGACGTAGCGATTGTATGAACCAATAATGTTTTTGCCAATCCGGGCACGCCCACTAGCAACGAATGTCCCTGACAAAAAATACCTGTAAGCACAAGCCTGATCACATCATCTTGGCCAACTACCACTTTAGCAATTTCATTTTTTAAGGTTTGGTACGATTGCTTTAATGCATCGGCCGCCTCTACATCGTTAGAAAAAATATGCGCCATAGAAAATGTTTAAGCGAAAGTTAGGGGTTTTATATCGTGCCCAAACGCAAGAACTACATAAGCGGCACTACTGCAAAATTTTACAAAAGTTATAGGTAGGGTCAATATTGATGAATACGTCTTTGCGCGCTTTCGCGAACCATTTTTCCAACGCAATATCCTTTTTCTCTGCTAACGCGGCAGATTGAATGCGATTCCAATCGTCTTTTAAATTGGCCTCGTGGGGCGGTAATTTCTTCTTGTAGTATAAAATACGCACAGCATCTTTTTGATCATCAGTGCGATACGCAAGTGGTTTTGAAATATTACCCACTTTCATGGTGTCGATGTTTATATAAACAACCGGATCAA
Organism: Cytophagales bacterium; assembly: GCA_038251495.1. Taxonomy (GTDB): domain Bacteria; phylum Bacteroidota; class Bacteroidia; order Cytophagales; family Cyclobacteriaceae; genus ELB16-189. Next base: position 7,271 of record JBBSBG010000107.1, on the reverse strand, counting down.
TGTCGCGCAGAGAAATTTTTATTGATCCATCAGCATCAGTAAAAAACCCGCCCATTCCTTTGGTAGCATCATCATCCGAATACTCTTTAGCCAGTTGCTCAAATTTCAACTTTTCATTAATTATTTTCTCTCTTAAACTATCTAAAAACTTTTCAGCACGGGCAATGTCATCAGCTGAGGGTGTTGCAAAAATTAAAATATGTCGCGAGTTATATTCATTTCCTCTACGATCAATTAATTGCATGATGTGAAATCCGAATGATGATTTAAAGGGTTGCGAAATTTCACCAAGCTTTAATTTAAAGGCCTGTGCCTCAAACTGAGGTACCATGGCTCCACGACCTACATAACCCATTTCACCGCCATTGTACTGTGCGGTTGGGTCATCCGAGTTTTTCATCGCCAACTCAGTAAAGTTTTCGCCCTTCAAAATACGCTCGCGCAACTCTTGTAATCTGGCTATCGTTAGCTGCTCTTGCGATTCGCTCACTTTAGCAACCCGTACAATTTGTGCCACCTCAACATCCGATGAAAAAAACGGCAGACTGTCTTTGGGTATCTTACTAAAGAATTTTTTAATTTCTGATGGCGTTACTGTTAAATCATCGGTAATCCGCGCTGTCATTTGACGAGCCAATAATTGTTCGCGAATCTGCTCCCTTAATTCAACTTTGATCTGCTCTAGGGTTTTACCATATGCGCGTTCCAACTGCTCTGGTGAGTTACCTGAATTCTGAAGAATCATACCCATACGTTGTTCGGTAGTAGCATCAACCTCAATATCGGTCACAAGTACCGAGTCAATCTCCGCTTTGGCAACCATAAGTTTATTCAAAATAAGTCGGTTAAAAATCTCGCACTTAGCTTCTTCATTTGCAGCATTCCCTTCTGCTAAATAGCCCTGGTAGCCCAATTCCAATTCAGACTTCAATACGATATAGTTATCTACTTTGGCAATGATTTTATCCACCACAAAGCCTTCCTGCGCCAATACGGGAGTGATAAAAAACAGGAGACCACTAAACAGACTAGCGGTCAAAAATTTCGAAATTGTTCTTTTTTGCAGCATTTTCATACACATCATCCTCCAATTTTTTCGCAAGTTCAACTTTTCTTTTGTTTAAAATAATGTTTTTAATGTCCTGTTTTACAAACTCCAACGGAGATATGTTATCAGAAATTTTATACGCGTCTATTTTTAAAAAGTATAAAAACTCAGCATCCGAAGTCTCGTAGTAATTATAACTTCTTAAAAACTGAATCTTGTTCGGAATCTCTGCCAAAGGAGAATTTACCGCAAGCTTATCAAACTCAATCCAAGATGAATCTGCCAAATGATAAGCTGCTGAAAAACTCAGGCAATAAGATTTAAGTTCCGCAATGTCTTTATCTCTTTTTGAAAACATTAACTCTTTAACATTCTTCGTGCGAGGCGCCTCTTTAGGCACTTTAATATAAGTACCCCGAATGATGTTTTGTTTTAAGATAAAGTTGTCTAAGCCTTCCTTATAATAGTCTTGAATTTCTTTTTCAGAAACACTATCGTTTAAGTTTTGCTTGATGTAATACGTTTGGTACTCATAACCAATTAAACTGTATCGATAATCAAGTACTTTGCGTTCTACTTCAGCTTCATTAATATCAATATTTTTCATGGCCTCGTTAATAACCAATTGCTTTCTAATCCAACTATTGATGTAAGCGGTAACACGTGCAACACTGTCTTCTGCCGTTGCCCCGGCAGGAATAATTCCGATCAACTCATCGCTATATAAAAATGAATTGTTAGCGCGCGCGACCGCCTTCTGTATATCCTCACCCCCTGTCTCATCGTTCTTCATACGAATAAATTCACAAGCCGAAACAAGCATTGCTAGCATAAGCACTACCATGCGGATTCCAGAATTTGAAAATGAATGGCGCGATCTCATTTCTTTGTTAGCTTTGCTAAAACGAATTTCTTTCCCTTTTTATTAACCTTTACGGGATATTTCTTACGAAGTTCCTGCACCCAATTCTTCTCCAGATAGTCCTGGTAATCGGAAATAACCTGCGACCGCGCTTCCTCAAAAGTCTTAATGCCCGGAGCAATTAACCGTTTCGCTTCTACAAGATAGAAAAGTCCATCCGATTCTGCTTCCTGCAAGCCAACTGACCAGCTTATCTTATCAATTACCTTGTTGTCTTTCTTTTCGTACGCTCTAAAATTCTGAATAGATTTAAACTTGCGCAAATCAGTATCTTTTAATGTATCGCCTTTACTAACCTTAACTTTTATTTCATCAATTAAAGATTTATTCGCAGCTGTAAAAATCCTGGCTTCAATCCGATCGCCAGCCTGATACTTACTTTTATTTTGTTCGTAATAATTTCGCTGACCCGTTGAATCCATGGAAGCTTTATTCCAAACTTCACTCTCCATAATTTCAAAAAGTAAAATACCTTCATGATATTCTGTCAATAAGTTTTTGAACTCCGGATGTTCACGCTTCAATTTCTCTTCTTCCGCTCCAAGAATCTTCTCTTCAACAAAACTTTCATAAAGCTGATTCAAATAGGCCGCTGGTGCCAGATTAGATGTTTTTTGATTTGCTAAAACATAGTCTGTAAAATTTTTTGCAGTGAATGAACTGCCTATAACAGAGAATAGCTTTGCGCTCGCGATCTCTGCACTTTCAGGATGTTTCCATGTTCCGTTTGTAAGACTGGAGTCAGCAAGCTCTATAACTTTCAATTTTGTTTGCTTTTCTTCGCTAAACCCAAACTCTTTTCTGCGCTTTGCATTTAACACCTGTTGCGAAAGCTGCAACCGTTGATCTCTGCCTACCCTTCGCTTTAATGAAACTTCCATTTCTTTATACGATGGCAGAGGTATCGTTTTCTCCAATCGGATAATGTGCCACCCTAAGTTGCTTTGAAACGGATCGGAAATTTCTCCGGGAGTTTGCAACGAAAAAGCCACAGCCTCAAATTCCGGTACCGAGGCTAATGCACCAACACCAAACGGACGCAAGCGGCCACCACTTTCTTTTGTGTTCCCGTCTTCCGAATACTCTTTACATACTTCATCCCAATTACGGCCAGCTTTTAGTTGATCATAAAGAGAAAAAATTGTGCTCTTAACTTTCTCATCATTAGTTGCGCCTGTGCGGAGTAACATGTGCGAAACTTCCACTTCGCCACGGGCAGGTTTTCTTGCTTTGACTTTTACCAGATGATACCCAAACTGGGTTCGGATAATTGGAGAGACACTACCTTCAGGAGTGTTATAAGCCGCTTCTTCAAACGGATAAACCATTTGCAAAGCAGTAAAAAACCCAAGACCGCCATTATTATATTTTGCGGATGGATCTTCTGAAAGTTCGGCCGCGAGTTTTTCAAAATCTTCACCAGCTTCAATCCGTTTTTTAATTTCAGCAATCTTTTTCCATGCTATCAGCGTATCGGCAGGAGTTGCATCGGCTTTAACAGTAATTAAAATGTGCGCTGCATTTACCTCCTCGGTCAAGCGTTGGTAAGTTTCTTTGGTGAGTTTATCTAATGCATCGGGTTCGGTGCGGTAGGGCTTCTTTAATTCTTCGCGATAAGTTTTAAACTCGTTATTAAACTTAGTCGTAGTATCTAATCCACGGGCACGTGCCTCTGCTACTTTTAATTTAAAAATGATTAGCAGGTCGAGGTAGTCATTAACATTTTTTTCTGTAGAGCTGCCTTTGTTTTGATGATTCTTTTTGTAGGTGTACAAAAATTCGTCCGTTGTAAAGATTGATTTGCCTACGGTAAAAAGTGGCAATGGTTTGGCCTGCACAGCCGACTGACTTTGCCCTTTTAAAATCAAAAAGAAAAATGCGCCTGTAAGAAGCCAAATTCTCATAAATGGTATACTATTCGATTAATTGGATCGCAAAAATAAGATTTTTAGACGAAAATCGGGCAGTCAGATATGCTACTCAGGTTTAACTACTTTAGTAAGGCGGCACACATTTTTATTGGCCCGCTTCAAGTATTCAACATCATCCATAATTGCCTTTACCAAGCGTATGCCCAAGCCGCCCTTTCTTTTTTGATTAACCAGCCTGTCAAGTTCAGGTTGATGAAATTCATTGATGTCGAACACGGAGCCATCATCAATAATCTCAAAAATGAATTTTCCGGTTCTCGGAATCTCAATATGAAGTTCCAGCATGTGCTCGGGGTTGCAATGGTGCGCATGAATCATCAGGTTAGAACACATTTCGTCTAACGCCAACACAATAGCACTCATTTCAATTTCAGGCACATCCTGGTCCTTCAGCGAGCTTCTTACAAACTCCCGAATGCCCTTTAAATTAGCGAGGCTGCACCCTATGTTATACTGATAATTCATCTGCCAGCTTCTTAGCGTCTTGTTTGTTTGCACTGATGTTTAGCAAATCGGCCAATCCCAAAATGTGAAATGTGTTTGCCACTTTTTCTTTCATACCAAATAGAATCAGGGGTATATTTTTGTCTTTCATCTCTTCGATGTAGGACATAAAAACACCCAAACCAGCAGAAGAGATGTATTCAAGGGCACTGCAATCGACCAAAATTTTCCTAAATCCTTCTCCCACACTCTTTGCAATAGCTAAATCCAATTCAATGGAAGAACTCGCATCAATTTCCCCTATCACTGAAATTATGTCAGCGCCTTCTTCCTGCAGTCTTTTGATTTGAACCATGTCTTAATTAGTTAAACGGTTTAATTTTTTTAATGTTCTCAGTTGAATTTTATAGTCATTGAGGTGTAGTCGTCATTAATATCTTTTGACCCCGAAAATTCGTACAACCTTTGTATGATATTTTTTTCAATCTCGTGGGGACTTTTATCCGTTACCTCCCTCAAAGCATCAGCAAGTCGATCATAATCGAACTCCTCACTGCGCTGATTTTTGGCCTCAGTAATTCCATCCGTATACAACACCATAATATCGCCAGTGGCATATTGAATAACATTTGTTTCCACCAATCGACTATAATTGTTACCACGCACCATGCCCAGAGCTGTGCCTTTATCTTTTAAATATTCCGTTATTCCGGTGCTTGCCTTGTGATACAACACCGGGCAATGGCCTGCGCGTGAATACCGAATAGTTTTTGAAGTTGTATCAACAACAAAATAAGTGGCCGATATAAATGAACCCCGTTCCAAACAATGGGCGAGCGCGCGGTTAGCCCGATCCATAAATTCTTTTGGATCTAAATCCTGCTGTGCCAGGCTGTGAAAGATTCCTTTCATCTGCGACATGTGAAAAGCAGCGGTTGTGCCTTTTCCTGAAACATCGGCAATTATCAAAGCAACTAAATGATCGTTGATTCGAAGCGTATCATAATAATCGCCACCCACTTCATCAGCCGATTCTGCGAAGGCAGAAATTTCAAAATCAGGATCTGTTTCCAACGAATTAGGTAACAGACTTTTTTGAACCGTCTTAGCAATTTTAAGTTCTTCTTTGTACCGCTCCGTTTGAAACGCCTCCTCCATCAATCGGAAGTTCTCGATAGAAATACCTGCCTGATTGGCAAAAGCTGAAACGATACGTGTCATTTCCTTATTGAAGCCTTCGGGCAATTCTTTCAGCAAAGCCAGCGTGCCAATGGTTTCTCCTTTTACCGTAATTGGAAACGCAAGTAATGATCGGTAACGCGAACCTTTCAATGAAGCTAAATGCTTGGAAAGGTTTTTTGTTTTATCACTGCTTTGTTCTAGGGCTCCTTTAATATTATGAGTCTTCAAATGATCTCGAATATCGTGCGACTCGCGCTCGCTGATTTTATAGGTAAATAGTTTATTTCCATCACTGGCACTTTGTATCTCAAACCAGGCGGCATCGGCAAAAACCGCACTTACCGAGCTTTCAAGTAAAATATTATATACACTTTCTTCATTTTGTTCGGTCTGAATAGACTGGCTAATGCGTTGAAAGTTTACAACTTCTTCAAGCTTTTGTTCAAAAACAGAAGAAGTTGGTAAATTGAAAAGAATAACCAAAAATGAAAACGTGCTATACACCAGTACAAAAGCAAGCAAGCACAAATTGAATATATGGCTGTTAAAATCTAAGAACAATGTTGCCTGAGTGTTTATCGATTCAGATAGTCTGGTTACGGTATAAATGAAATAACCCAGGTAGAAGAAGGTTAGCAACAGCAGCAGCAAGCAAGTCCATTTTTGTTTAAAGTTGAGATAGGCAACCCAACGCATATTGGCGGATAGTAAAATCACCAACAAGCCAATGAAAATCAGTATTAACGTTGTAACTGTTTCAGGGATTGAAATATGGAAACTATCATAAACAAGAACGGCAAAAAGACAAAGCTCAAAAACCATCCAAGTGCGAATGAGCCATTTCGATTTTTGGTATAAGATTAACCGCTTCCAGGAAGTGTATGCGGCCAGCAAAAAACTTATGAAGAGACCGAGATTAATCTGATAAATAAAGTCAGTGAATAAAATGTTCGAGGTAAGAGTTGTGGTGCCTAACAAATTATGGACTAATCGAAAGACCAATGAAACAACCGTAGCGATTAACCCTGTAGCAAATACCTTCCAAAGCAAGTCGGTGAAGTTTAGCGATTCATCGCGTTCAACCCGAAATTTATAATAGTAAAAAAGGCAAACAATAAATGCATCAAGCATTACCCGTGGCAGCCAGAGCGGAACTCCTGCAGGTAGTCCTTTCATGTCGCTGAATAACACTGTCAGATCAGAAAATAACAAAACCAGCCAGGCTACAATAGATCCCAGAAAGGCAAGACGTATGATTGCTTTGGTTTTGAGCACGATAAACTAATACTAGTGACTAATGCAGATGAAATAGCTCGAATTGGCAATAATAACCGATACAGCTATCTGCAATAATAGCTATTACAGGCCAAATAGTGTTACATGAAATGCTCTACTTCCGGCTATAATTCGGTGCCTCGCGCGTAATAGTAACATCGTGTGGATGGCTTTCGTGAACGCCAGCAGCTGTAATCTTTACAAACTTAGCAGTCTTTAACTTCTCAAGATTTTTTGCTCCACAATAGCCCATGCCTGCTTTCAGTCCGCCCACCAATTGATATAATACTTCGGCTACCGATCCTTTAAAAGGAACCCGACCCGAAATACCCTCGGGCACCAATTTTTTAATATCGTCTTCGGTATCTTGAAAGTAACGGTCTTTTGAGCCATCATCCATCGCTTCCAAAGAACCCATACCGCGATACGTTTTAAATTTGCGGCCCTCATAGATAATCATTTCGCCTGG
>JBBSBG010000106.1:0-9105 GCA_038251495.1 Cytophagales bacterium | reverse complement strand
GAGTACCCTTGCCAGTTCATGGGCGCATTATCTAACACATGGATTACATGCAGTCGACCGACATCTGTTATCTGAAGTTTTTCAAATTGATCTTTAAAAATGATGCTATCAATATCGCGATTGCAGTAAATGAGCGAACAAATGCTTTCTGATTCTTGCGCGAGCGTACTCTTAATAAGAGACATCATAGGCGTAATACCTGAGCCACCAGCAAACATGATTAAGTGTCGCTTGTTTTCAGCTTTATACTCAGTGGTGAAATGTCCCATCGGTTCCATCACCTTCATAGTTTCGCCTGCTTTTAAATTATCAGGTAACCAGTTGGACATCAATCCCAAATCAACACGCTTAATAGTTACTGATAAATCCTGATCCGTAAACGGTGATGAATTCAAAGAATAGGCCCTTCGAACTTCTTTACCAGCAACCGATGTGATCAAGGTTAAAAACTGCCCTGACTTATACACAATCTTATTTGCGGGTTGTTCAAATACAATACTGATCGCATCTTTCGTCTCTTGAATGATGTTTTTTACTTTCAGGTCGTAATAGTGTGGCCCTGCATTTACAGGAGCCTCAACTTTCTTCTCGGTCTTTTTAAAAAATCCAAATGCCATTTTTATCTAATATTGTGATCCTACAAAGGTAAGGATATTAAGTATTGAGTAGGTAGTATTGAGTAAATAGTCGACACTTAAACACTAGATTCCTGAATACTGAGCCGCTATATTCCCGCAATCACTCAAACCTCGAATTTCAAATATCTAACTTCGAAAATCAAAGATTCAGCCAGTAAGTAAATTTAAAAACCAGCGCACGATTTTTACTTACCAAATGCTCGGGAAGATAATTTTCGGTGTAACCAATAAAGAAATCAGAAGCGGGTTTATATCGCCATTGAAAGCGGGCGTTTAGATTTACGTTATCAAACAGGTCATTGCATTGAACAAACGTGGTGAGAAAAAGTTTATCGGTAAGGTTTGTAAAATAAAAGAATGGGGTTGATAAACCCGTTGCTAAACTCATTACTTTTTTGCAAAAACCCTTGGAACAGCAGGAGTGGCAAAACTCCTACTTGATTAAAGTCTAAAAGCCAATTTTCCAATTGATTTTAGTATTTTTAAACTCAAACTAATTTTCAAAACGTGCAATTAAACTCTCTTACAGCCATTTCTCCTATCGATGGCCGCTATCACAAAGCTACCGAGCCGCTCAGTCCATATTTCTCTGAATTTGGGTTGATCCATTATCGGGTTCGGGTGGAGGTTGAGTATTTCATTGCCCTTACCTATTCCCTTCCTGAACTCTCGGAATTCTCGAAAGACCTGGAGCCAAAACTGCGCGACCTTTATAAAAATTTTAGCGAAGCCGATGCCGAGTCAATTAAGGAAATTGAAAAGACAACCAACCACGATGTAAAGGCGGTTGAATACTTCCTGAAGAAAAAATTTAATGAACTAAATCTTTCTCAATACAAAGAGTTTATTCATTTCGGTCTTACCTCACAAGATATTAACAACACGGCCATTCCGCTTTCGCTGAAAGAGTTTATGAATGCCGGACTTATTCCGGTATTAAATAAGTTAGTGAACCAACTTACTTTGTTATCGGTGCAATGGAAAGATATTGCCTTACTTGCGCGAACTCACGGACAACCGGCCTCCCCTACCCGGCTTGGAAAGGAAATTTATGTTTTCGTAGAGCGGATTCAAAAACAATTAGAGTTATTAAAGACCATTCCCTACTCCGCAAAGTTTGGTGGTGCCACGGGTAATTTCAATGCGCACCATGTAGCCTATCCGGAAATTAACTGGAGTCACTTTGCTAACGACTTTGTAAGCAAGCAACTCGGTTTAGTCCGCAGCAATCCCACCACACAAATTGAACATTACGATAATCTTGCAGCACTGTTCGACAATCTCAAAAGGATCAACACGATCCTACTAGATTTTAGTCGCGATGTATGGCAATATGTGGCCATGAATTATTTTAAACAGAAAATTAAAGAAGGTGAGATTGGTAGCAGTGCCATGCCGCACAAAGTAAACCCGATTGACTTTGAAAATGCAGAAGGTAATTTAGGATTAGCAAATGCATTGTTCGAACATTTGTCAGCTAAACTACCCATTTCACGATTGCAGCGCGACCTTACTGACTCAACAGTACTGCGAAACATTGGTGTGCCATTGGCGCATACTTTTCTGGCGTTAAAATCTTTGGAGAAAGGAATTGGTAAGTTGGAATTAAATCAAGCTGCTATTGATAAAGACCTGGAAGATAATTGGGTGGTAATTGCTGAAGCTATTCAAACTGTGCTACGCAGAGAAGGTTATCCTAATCCTTACGAAGCGTTGAAAGCACTTACGCGCAAGAATGAGAAGATCACACAAGCCACCATGCACACGTTTATTGATGGGCTTGAGATAAAAGCTGATCTAAAAATTCAATTAAAAAAGATTAGTCCGTTTAATTATACGGGGATTTAGGATTGAGGTGTTTTATTAGACCTGCCTAGGCCACCTCCACGCATACCAAACAATCAGCGAAGTGATTATACTTTCAACAATAGCTAAGAACACATAGAACGTGCGCCATGGCGTAAGCGAAGTAACGGCAATCAGCAGCATGATCAGCGTAAAGAAAATTCCAAAAACGATATTCAACCATCTGCTTAAAGAAGGTTTTAATAGGATGGAAAGAAAAACCATCACCGCAGGAATGGCAAGCAGCACCGAAGCCGCAAAAAGTCTTGCCGGACTATCCAACAAGTTAGCTCCGGAAATAAGACCTTCAACTTTTTTAGGAAGATACAACTCAAAATAGTCGCCATATAAGTAGCACAACGTTACGGCTGCCCAAAGCGCTGATAATTTAATTTTAACGTTTATTTTAAAGTCTTGTAGTTGGTTCATAATTGTATTCAAAAAATATTTAGTCGAGGTGAGTACCGTTAGGTTTTTCTTTTGCGCCCATAATCAGCAGCCACAAACAAATACCAATCTCACCAATGGACGAAGGAATTGAAACAACATTTGAGAAAAGAGTTTCACTGTATGTTGAGAAAAGTGCGTGACCAAAGAAATCAATTATATACGCGATTGAACCAAGCATCAAAATGATTCCTAAAAATTTGGGCAAAATGCCGGATTTAAAAACTAAGTACCCAAACGGAAACAGCCACAGCCCCCAAAATATGCTGGCGATTAATATTCCATTCTGATACGATTGCAACGAAAGCATAACCTGAGCCTGCAATTGCTCGGGACTAAATACTTTTAAAAATTCCGCATCGCTTACAAAGTTGAGCACATTGAATTTGTATAGAATACTAACAAACGAGATGGGTACACTAATTACAGCCAGCACAACCATCAGGATGGCATGCGTTTTATCAACGTGATTAAGAAGACGATACAAAACGAGTGGCAGTATCAAAAAGAAGACATAACAAATTAACCCACTTACCGCACCCGCCCTGTATAGAAACTCATGGGCGATAATATTATCAACCGTAACTTTAGCATCAGCCCATACTATTAGTTTGGAAGGCACATACAGGAGACTAAACATGCCAGCGAGTACCACTACCAAATAAACTAAACCTGCGGCACGCCCAATTTTTTTATTACTCATCATCTTGAATTTATCAGCAAAGACGATTGGACGAGTACTTTTGTTACATGTCCTGCTCAGTGTCGATTTAAAAAAAAATTAATCGATAACTTGTTAAAAAACCAAACACATAGAAACATAGGTCACATAAGTAGTATAAACTATGTTTTCTATGTGCCTCCCGATAGCTATCGGGAGTGTTTTTAAAAAAATTAGTTTTTTCTATAAGTCTCCGATCGGACTATACTTAGGCACCAGCATTTTCATGATGCCCCATGCAATTAAATATGCTACTGCGCAAATGGCAAACATAATAGTGTACCCGGTCTCAATGTGACCTAATGCTTTGTAATGATCGAATAAAGCACCGCCTAATTTAGTAAGACAAACTGCGCCAACTCCACCCGCTAAACCACCAATACCAATTACAGCACCAATTGTTTTTTTAGGAAACATATCTGAAACAGTGGTGAACAAATTTGCACTCCAGGCTTGATGAGCTGCCGTACCCACACCAATCAATAGAACCGGAATCCAAAATGTAATATCACCCAAAGGCTGGGCAATAAGAATAACCAATGGAAACAACGCAATCATAAACATGGCACGCATACGACCATCAAACACTCCATACCCCTTCTTAATAAAAATATTAGGAAGCCAGCCACCAGCAACACTACCTACCATAGACATGGAATAGAGCACAGCCAATGGCAACATAACAGCTTCATCGATAATTCCATACTGCGCTTTTAGATAAGCAGGCAGCCAGAAAAGAAAGAACCACCACACACCATCGGTCATAAACTTGCCAAACGCAAATGCCCACGTTTGGCGATACCCTAATAATTTAACCCACGGGACTTTGTTTTCGTTGTTATCTTTTTTTATTCCAACCTTCTCATCGTCCTCATCTTTATTAATATAAGCCAACTCTTCAGCGGAAAGTCTTTTTTGCTTTTCAGGGCGCTCATACATTATGAGCCATAACGCCAACCAAAAAAATCCTATAGCCCCAATTATAATAAAGGCAGCTTCCCAGCCCCATTGGCGATAGATCCAAGGCACAGTAAGCGGAGCCAGAATGGCACCGATGTTAGTTCCCGAATTAAAAATTCCTGTGGCGAAAGAGCGCTCATGTTTTGGAAAATATTCGGCTGTAGCTTTAATGGCAGCCGGAAAATTTCCAGACTCACCGAGTGCTAAAACCGCTCGTGAAAACATAAAGCCAAGTACTGAAACAGAAAACGTAGTGATGCCAATCAATCCAAACATGGCAGAAAGTCCTTCACCAATCGGTATAGCAAACGCATGAACTAACGCACCAATAGACCAGACAATAATTGCTACACCATAACCCCAGCGTGTACCAAGTCTATCCACCAGGCGCCCAACAAACAACATGGTAACCGCATAAGTGAATTGAAAAACAGCTGTGATGTTTGCATAGTCCGTATTCGTCCAACCAAAAATTTCTTCTAGTCGCGGTTGCAATAAACTCAGTACTTGCCTGTCGAGGTAGTTAACGGTGGTAGCAAAAAAAACAAGGGCACAAATGGTCCATCTATAATTTCCGATGGGCTTATTTGTATTCGTTAAATTTTTCAAGTTGAGGGGTTCAGAGTGAGCTGATCATATTTTACTTTCTTACTCGGGTTGCAATATCAAGGCATTCGGTCACTGTCTGTTGAAGCAATGTCCAATTTTTTTGCATCAAAATTTCTTTCGTAAATAATTGTGATCCCATGCCCACACATGTTGCTCCGGCCTTAAACCATTGGGTGAGATTTTTTTCATTGGGTTCTACGCCCCCTGTTATCATCAACTGTAATCCCGGCACCACGGGCATGATTGACGAAACAAAACCGGGACCTAACAGCGAGGCTGGGAATAATTTGATTATCTCAGCGCCATGATCTTTTGCGGTTACAATTTCTGTTAGCGTAGCGCAACCCGGAATCCACAACGCCTCATACTTATTGCACACCTCAGCCATCTCCAATTTTACAATAGGTGAAATAATAAAATCGGCTCCGGCATCAAGAAACTTTTTTGTTGTTGCTCCATCCATAATCGTTCCAATGCCGAGCATGAGATCAGGATATTTTTTTGCAACCGTAAGCAAGTGGCTAAAAACTTCAAATGAGTTTTCTCTTCGGTTGGTAAATTCGAAGATTCGGATTCCTCCGCGATAAGAAGCTTCCAAAACCTGTTGGGCATCATCAGCGTTGTCGTGGGTAAATAAAGGAACCACTCCTGCCCTTTTCATACCACTAACAATCTGCTGCCTGGTAAACCTCATTTCTATTTCTTAATTGCTTTGATAATCGCCAAAGCATCTTTTACTCCTTGTTCAAGCTTTGCCCAATTCTTAGTTTCGATAATTTCTTTTGAAATCAACTGCGAGCCCATTCCCACACAAACTACTCCGGCTTTAAACCAGGCCGATAGATTTGCTTCGGTAGGTTCAACTCCGCCCGTAGGCATCAATTGCAAACCAGGTACTACCGGCATAATAGATGACACAAAACCAGGACCCAACACTGAACCCGGAAAAATTTTAATGACCTTAGCTCCTAAATCTTTTGCTGTTACAATCTCAGTAAGTGTAGCACAACCGGGTATCCAAAGTTTATTATTTTTATGACATACCGTTGCCATTTCACTTTTCAGAATTGGTGATACTATAAAGTGAGCGCCAGCATCACAAAATTTTTGAGTGACTTCACCATTCATAATGGTACCAATGCCCATCATTAAATCCGGATATTGTTCAGCGTGTTTCAACAATTGAACAAAAACCTCAAATGCGTTTTCGCCTCTGTTTGTAAATTCAAAAACACGCACCCCGCCTTTGTAGCATGCATCCAGCACAGCTTTGGCTGTATCTACATCAGGATGATAAAAAACCGGAATCATTCCTGACGAACGCATCGCCTGTTGTATTGCATCGCTTGAATAAGTTGCCATTAGATTATGTTACTTGTAATTAATTCATCTTTAATTAAATTGAAACTTCAATACTTTCCTGAATACAGAAGTTTTGAAGTAAAAGCAAGTTATCGCGAAACGCGACCGGAAGCATCACCTTCCATCAACTTTTCAACCTCATCAATTGTTACTCTATTAAAGTCTCCTTTTATAGTATGCTTCAAGCATGAAGCGGCCACCGCAAAATTCAATGCTTTCTGATCATCGTTAGGGTAGGCAATCAATCCGTAAATCAATCCACCCATAAAAGAATCTCCGCCACCCACACGATCTACAATATGTGTGATCTGATAGGTTGGTGCTTCAAATAATTTTTTACCATCCCACAACACACCCGACCATGAATTATGACTGGCACTTACCGAGCCACGCAATGTGATAATTACTTTTTTCGCTTTCGGAAACTTAGTCATCAATTGCTTACCCACCGATTCATACGCTGCTCCTTCCACATGACCTGATTTTACATCAACACCTTCAGGTTTGATACCAAAAACCATGTCTGCATCTTCTTCATTTCCTAAAATAATATCGCAATGAGCAACCAATTTTTCCATCACCTCTCCGGCTGTCTTTCCCCACTTCCATAATTTGTTTCTAAAATTTAAATCTGTAGAAATGGTGATCCCTCTTTTAGAAGCTATTTCGCATGCTTCTAAACATGCATCAGCGGCTCCTTCCGATACGGCTGGAGTAATACCCGTCCAATGAAACCATGTAACGCCTTCAAACGCTTTGTCCCAATCGATCGATCCTTTTTTCAATTTGGCAAATGAACTGCCTGCCCGATCATAAATTACTTTACTTCCACGGCTTACCGCACCTGCTTCCAGATAATAAATGCCTATCCTATCACCGCCCCTGGCAATCAGATTGGTCTCAACGTCAAGCGATTTTAAAGAGGCAATCGCAGCATCGCCTATATCATTTTTTGGTAAACTGGTCACAAAAGTTGCCGGTATTCCATAGTTGGCAATCGAAACAGCAACATTTGCTTCACCCCCTGCATAAGTGGCTTCAAATTCAGTAGCTTGACCAAATCTAAGATAGCCAGGCGTTGCAAGCCTAAGCATAATTTCACCGAATGTTAAAACTTTGTTTTTCATTTTTCTTAAATTGTTATCTGTAATTTTATATCAATTAAACTTCTATAAATGATTTTTAATAAAAAAGCCGTTGATGGAAATGAGGATAAAAATAATCCATTGAAATGAATAAAATTGATGATTTATAGTTTGCTTACAGGCTCAAATTTAGGGTAATACTTGTAACTTGAGCAATCGATTACGCAATTCAGTCAACTATTTATATGTCAAAGAAATTCCTGAAAATTCATCCCTCAGACAATGTTTTGGTTGCGCTTACCGATCTTAAAGCCGGTGACAAAATTGAGTACGAGGGCAGGTCAATCACCTTAATTCATGACATACCTGCTAAACACAAATTTGTTGAGCAGGATATGAAAGTGAATGATGAAGTGCGGATGTATGGACTGCTGGTTGGTAAAACTGTGGAACCCATTTCTGCGGGTGGAGTTCTTCATACGGGTAACCTAAAACATCAGGCCGAAGACTATAGTGAGCGAAACAATTCTTATGAATGGAAGCCGCCCAATATTGATAAGTGGAAAACCAAAATCTTCGATGGTTATCATCGCCCGGATGGACAAGTAGGTACAGCTAATTATTGGATTGTAGTACCGTTGGTATTTTGTGAAAACCGAAATATAAATGTTATTCGGCAGGCTTTTGAAGAAGAGCTTGGTTTTGGAAAAAACAATTCATACAAAAATTACGTGCATGAACTCGTAAAACTTTATGAATCGGGAAACAAAGCCGCCATTGAAGCGTTGCCCCTGCAGCCGGAGAAAATTTCGACCAAGTCAAAGATTTTTGAAAACCTTGACGGAATAAAATTTCTTACCCACGAAGGTGGATGTGGCGGCACGCGTCAGGATTCGGAAGCATTATGCGCATTGATTGCCGGATATATCAATAACCCGAATGTCGCTGGCGCTACCATTTTAAGTTTAGGATGTCAGAATGCACAACCAGAAATTTTGAGAAATAAATTGGCGGCTATCAATAATAAATTCGCCAAGCCTTTAATTATGTTGGAGCAACAAAAAGAAGGAACAGAAAATGAACTATTGACGCAGGCGATTAAACAAACCTTTCTTGCGCTGATTGAAATAAATAAAGAGCAACGTAAGCCAGCACCGCTCAACAAGTTGACGATTGGTTTAGAGTGTGGTGGCTCGGATGGATTCTCGGGCATCTCTGCAAATCCTGCAATTGGTCACACATCCGATTTGATTGCAGCCTTAGGTGGCAAAACAATTCTTTCCGAATTTCCTGAACTCTGTGGCGTTGAACAAGAATTAATCAACCGAACTAAAGATGATGCAACCGCCACTCGGTTTGCAAAATTAATGCGCGCTTATTCAAAGGCAGCCGAGTTGGTAGGTTCTGGTTTTGATATGAATCCTTCACCCGGAAATAT
>JBBSBG010000105.1:0-9241 GCA_038251495.1 Cytophagales bacterium | reverse complement strand
TGACTTGGCAATTGAATAGCGCTAGGGTTAAACTGTAAGGATGGCGTAGTGAATGAATACATTGAAGAAGTGGATGCTGTTGCCTGATCCTTTTCTATACTCTTTCTGCTTCCCTTGGGGAAGATCACATAAAATTGCTCGCTAACTTTTTCATAGTTTAAGCCTGTTTCGCGAAGTAATGATTTTAACGCATCATCTAATGATCGGTAGGAATCACGCAACTCATTAACGCTTTTTCCCTCCACTAATTCATCTTTGTAGGCAATTGAAATATTGTATTTTCTTTCCAATTGACTCAGGCCATCTTTCAGGGATTGTGACTCCGCTTTAAAGATTTCTGAAGGCGACCGTTTATGCGATGAAGCATAAATTTCTTTGTACTGTGGCATTGCCTGGTGCATAACCAAACAACAAAAGCACATGATTAGGTAAAATTTTCTCATACAATTTTAATTTGGGTTTGATTGATTAATAGATTCAAGAAAAATATATCGGTTGTTTTCAAATACAACTCCTATTCGAAAAATCTTTGTTACGTTGGTAATAAAATTCTCAGCATCACCAATCGGCATAGTACCTGAGGCTGTTTGATTTAACATTGCCTCTGTTTGCACATCAATCTCAAGACCATAATTATCTGAGGCCATCCGGATCATATCTGCCAACGGGGTCTCATCAAGATGTACCATTCTTTCTGTCCACGACAAGTAGGTGACCGGATTTACGGTAGTTTTTCTGAAGTTGTCCTTTTTAAACTCCACCAACTCTCCGGGCTTCATTAAAATTTTCCCTTCTTTTTTCTTCATCGGAAAGCTGAGCGTTATTTGCCCCGCACTCAAGACAACTTTCGTTTCTTGCACACGGTGATATACATTGAACTCCGTTCCTAAAACTTCCACCGCTACACCTTTTGATGTCTTTACTTTAAAGGGTTGATGATCCTGCTTATGCTGAACGATGAAAAAAGCTTCACCCTCCAGATATACCTCGCGAGCAGACTGATGCTCCCAACGATCATTAAAAGATATTTGGGAGTTAGCATTCAGAATTACTTTAGAACTATCAGGCAGCGTAATGATCTTATTCTCACCAAACTTTGTTACGTACTCGATTAACTGCGGCTCAGATGTAAAAAAAATGAAACTTATAAAAGATAAAATAAGAACCGCTGCCGCAGCATAATACCTAAAATTTAAATTTGATAGAAAGCGAATGTTCCGCTCGGCTCCTATTCCCGTGTCAAGCTGAATCTTCCTCCAAAGTGATTCTACGTTCGCTTGAGAAAGGTGGTAATTAGGAAGCGTGATTTGCTTTAAGAATTCGCGGGCATCCTCCAATTCCTGTTTTTTATCAGGATGACTTTCCAGCCATGATTGCCAAAAATCATTGCATTCGGCATTAGAAGAAGTTACCCATAGCTGGAAGTATTCATCCAGTACAAAGTCATGTACTGAGTATTTCTCGTATTTTCCTTCTACTGGATTCACAATCGATTGGGCTAATTCCCTAATAAGAGGGAGCGCAAACGATTTCCTCATCATTTTTAGAAGAAATATTTTTCAAGTTGAAAATTTCAGTGAATTGGAGGGTTAATGTGGCAAAGCCTCAGAAAATATCCTTACAAAGTTCATTCATGTATAATTGAACCAGCAGAACAAGCGGTAAAGCAATGTGGGCTGTTTTTTTAACAAGAAAAGTAAGACTATTTCGTAAGGTGTGTATTGCTTTTGACAGCAGGTTATGGGCTGATTCAACTGAGATTTCCATAACAGAGGCAACTTGCTGGTAGCTCAATTCATTGTAAAACTTTAATAGCACTACTTCCTTTTGACGTTTGGAAAGTGATTTCATGGCCACTTGCAACCGCACATGCTGCTCGTGTGTAGTTTGTTCAACAATCAGAGATTCCTCTCGAGTCAAATCAGATTCCTCAAAATCAGAATTTTCATCAATAGAAATGAACGAATTTTTTTTCTGGTTAGCTTTTTGAAATAACAGATTTCTAAACACTTTAAACAAATAATAATTGACAGCCTGAACATCTGCTAACTGACTGTGTTTTGCCCACAGGTTTGTAAATAACTCCTGAATTGTGTCCAGCACTATCTCCTTATCAAAGGAAAGGTGCATGCCATAATTATAGAATTTGTTTACATACTTTTTATAAAGACTGGAAAAGGCAAGTTCATTACCCTTTTTAAAACTTTGCCACAAAACCCTATCCTCTATGGATTGCTCCAAATAATTTCGATCTTTTATATCGTGCGATTGGCGACTTGAATTGCCCATGATTTTGTGAATAGGTGCTACAAGCTATGAATATTTCAATCGATTGCAATAAGTTGTAATTTACTTTCAAAAAAAGATCTCTGACTCCTATTCTACTTTTGAGTATTGTAAATCAGGAAATTAGGATAATTTTCAGCAATCATAACCGGATAAAAAGTTGTCTTTTATTTTTGTTCCCGCCCCTTAAAAAATCTGCATCAGGCTGAATTTTTTGTCTGCAATGGTTAGAATACCTACATGTCCTTTTCAAACACTTTTGTTAAATTCGTGTGGCACTTGAGTTATCTTCGAGACATGTGTAGTGTGCAAAGCTCATGATTAATATGATGAAACTATTTCTGCCGATCCTGCTGCACCTGAATGGCCTGAACAGCAACTTAATTCAGGAAGCATAAAACTGAATGGTCTTTTTCATTTGCCTAAGAGCATAGACGTTCAATTTACCAGATCTTACCTCGCCACTGATATTATTCCACAAGGAAAGATTTATGCCCGTTATACCATGTACATTGGTGTTAAAAAATCAAATCAACAAGGCAAAGGAGAAATCTTTTAAATGGCTTAGATCTATTTAATACGCTAGTGATAAAGCGAGAAGTTCAAGGGGATGGATTTAATTATGTAAGTACAGATTATCTTAAAACGCAGCTAATCCGACTTGGGTATAATTATAAGTTCTGATTACATCAAGCTCATTTTATTCTGGAGCAACAAAAAAATACGATACACTAAATAATGGTTACTATTCAGCTATCTCTAATATCAAATTTATAGAGTGCCAGGCATTTTCGACCGACATGGCACAGACTTTGGACTTTTGCACACCATTAATTTAACAGTCACCCACTCTCCTCTGGAGAGGAGGTTGGGGGGTGAGGTCTTAAAACGAAAGCTCATGGGTAGAGGAGGACGGGAGGTGAGGTTAAAAGAGGCCGGCTCAGTCTTTGTATTGCCAGCTAAGCGAATTGTTACCTTAATAGTAACAATAGGGCATCTCTAAAAACCCTTGCTCTCATTACCTCAACCCCTGCCCCTTCTCCAAAAGAGAAGGGTAAGCGGAGTTTTTAGAGATGCCCAATAATAGTATATAAAAGGTAGGTACAAATGGATGTTGATACTTGAGAGATAACTAAGCATGTAGAACGTGCAAGTTCATCTTCTCAGGATCAGGGTTCCCTACCTGACTGCGGCATGCAGGGATTACCTGCGGTTCGAGAACTTTTTTTAAAAGTCAATAAATTCTATTTTGTCCGTGATTAATGTAATGAACATCGGGAAGCTTCCCGGTGAATTGAATCATGTAACCCTTTGTCAAGCGATTTCCCGTTTGATCAAGATGATTGTTCATGTAGGTGATTGAATCTCCGAGTGCCACCGAAGTGGTCTTTGGGAATCCGGCCCCCACTGAACATAAAATCGGTACCGCTAAGAATAGAATTCTTTTCATTGCCATTTCATTTTTTGAGAATTGCTGCGTTTGTGAAGCGGAGGTGCCTCATATAGAGTTGGTGCCATTTTTAACCGACTAAATTGTGAAAAATCCTCAACTATAAATAATGATTCATATCTGGATAAATTATCGGTATTATTATCTCGGATTGAACTTAACTTAACTTAACTTAACTAAGTAAGAACCATGAACGATAACCGCAGGAACTTCATTAAGAAAGGTGCAACACTTGCCGCCTCCGTTTCCATTGCTAGAATTACTTCTGGTTACGCGGGCAACCTTGATCCGCAGGCTAGCCTCAACCCTACAAAGAAGGTGGTTGAATTCACAAAGGACGGGGGTATGGAGTTCTCACTTTCTATCTTCGGTTTTGATTCTCCGCGGATCGCTTTGGCAAAACAGATGGGTATATATGGAGCGGTTAACGGTGTCAAGGCGATAGGCGATATTAAACCGTGGCAACCCGAAGCAATAAAGGCAACCAAAGAAGGCTGGGATAAGTTAGGCATGAAATGGAATGTGGTGGAAGGCCCGCCAACGCTTGGTGAAAAAACAAAACTGGGTTTGCCTGGCCGCGATGAAGAGATTGATAACTTCATCACCTTCATGAGGAACCTCAAACAATATGGGGGTGTGGACATCATCTGTTACAATTGGATGCCCATCGTAAGCTGGTTCAGAACTAAAATGGATACCGTGGGAAGAGGCGGTGCATTAATGACCGCCTTTGATAATGAGGATGCGAAGAAGTTACCCGATACGCAATACGGTAAAGTGAGTAAGGATACTTTGTGGAAAACATTGGAATACTTTCTAAAAGCGGTGGTACCCGAAGCAGAGAAAATCGGGATGAATCTCTCCCTGCATCCGGATGACCCGCAAGTGGATAGCATCAAAGGAATTTCACGCATCATGACCAGTGTAGAAAATTTTGATCGGATGTTAAATCTTGTTCCAAGTAAATATAGTGGACTCACCCTGTGCCAGGGAAATTTCTCACTCATGGGCGCTGATATTCCTGCCTTGGTGAAGCGATGGGGAAAAGCAGGCAAGATCAATTATGTTCATTTCAGAAATGTGCAGGATATGAGTGGACAGATACCCAGCACGAAGTTTGTTGAAACATTTCACGATGAAGGACAGATCGACATGTATGCAGCGATGAAGGCATATTATGATATTGGATATAAGGGACCTATACGTCCTGATCATGTACCCACCATGGCAGGAGACAGCAATGATAAACCAGGATACAGTACCATTGGCACCTTATATGCCATAGGTTATATGCGAGGTCTTATTGAATCCATTGCAAAGAATGGAAGTAAAGTGTAATCGTATTTGGAATAATTGTCGAAAAAAATTAATACCTTATTTATTAACCAAATTTTTAAACCTCAAGTAATTATGAAAAGTACACTTGTTATTATCCTGATGATGTTATCAGGTTTTTTTGTTCAGGCTCAGAACATTGGTGCATCCCCCGATTTTGTTAAAGCATTAACCGCCAAATGGGAAGGTGAGCGTTCTGCCGATGGGCGCCCGAAAGTTCCGGATGGTATTCTCGAGCGATTGCAGGATTGTACGCTCGAACAAATCTGGGGTTACTTAGCTAAGAAAGGATTCAATAATCAGGTGGAGAAAAACTGGATCATATTAAAGCCGGGCGAGACGATGGTCGGTCGTGTGATCACTGCGCAGTTCATGCCTACGCGCCCTGATCTTGATACGTATGTGAGAGAAAAAGGTAAAGCCGAAGGACGCAATCAGAAAGGCGGCATCAACATCTGGCCGATTGATATATTAACTAAAGGTGATATCTATGTAGCCGATGGTTATGGCAAAGTAAAGGATGGTACATTGATTGGATCAAGTCTTGGTAATGCAATTTATGGAAAGACGGGTAAGGGTGTTATCTTCTACGGATCTGTCCGCGACATGCAGGAGTTGAGAGACACAAAAGGATTTAACGCCTGGGTAAAAGGACATGATCCTTCTTATATCAAAGACATGACACCTACTGCAATCAATGCACCGATTCGCGTTGGAGAAGTAACTGTTTTCCCTGGTGATGTTGTATTTGCTAATGAATATGGAGTTGTATTCGTGCCGGCTTTTCTGGTGATTGATCTGGTAACCACTTCAGAGATGGTTGGTTTGCGTGATGAATTTGAACGCTACATGTTGCAGTTGGGTAAATATCCTTCCGGAGAAGTGCATGGTGACTGGAGTGATAAAATGAAAGATGAGTTCAGGACTTGGTTTGCAAAATATCCAAAGAAGACCGCCATTACTTCAAAAGAAGTGGAGGCATATTTGGCTAAAAAAGAGGATCATTAATAGTAGTATGCTAATCATACAATAGAATATACTTTAAATAATTAAACCCAGCATAATGAAAGGTCTCGTTTCAGTTGCATTCACATTTCTTATTGCGCTCATTTTAAATACTGCGTTGTTTGCTCAGACTATCTCAAAGGAGGAATTGATATTTCTTACCAAAGAGTGGAAGGGCGAACGATTCGCTGACGGTCGGCCTAAAGTGCCTGACGCGTTATTAGATAGAGCAGCCCGCGTTAATATTGACGATGCATGGACCGTGTTGAAAAACAATGGGTATGTCAACCAGTTTGAAGGCAACTGGAAAATGGTTAAGCAGGATGTGCCGGTTATCGGTCGTGCCGTTACCGCCATGTTCATGCCGAGTCGGCCTGATGTTGAAAAAAACATTAAAGAGCGGGGTAATCAAAATGGCAGAAAAGGGAATACAAATTCATGGCCAATCGAAACGCTTACGAAAGGTGATGTATACGTTGCTGATGGTTTTGGAAAAATTGGTGGTGGCACGTTGATGGGCTCTACGCTGGCAACCGCCATATTTAGTAAGACTGGTAAAGGTGTAATTTTTAATGGCGCATCCAGAGACTTGGGCGAGATACAAAACATCGATGGATTCAATGCCTTCGTGCGTGACTTCCATCCGTCTTTTCTTGAAGAAATGGTATTGATGGGATTGAATGCACCAACCCGCATTGGCAACGTGATGGTGTTGCCGGGTGATCTTGTATTGGGCACACGCGAAGGAGTTTTGTTTATCCCAGCTCACATGGCAGAAGAAGTGATCAGCACTGCTGAGTTTGTGGTGCGCAAAGATCAGTTCGGTTTTGAAATGGTGAAGACAAGTCGCTATTCCACGGGCCAGATTGACAGTGCATGGACAGATGAAATAAAAAATGAATTTATAAAGTGGTTGGAAAAACATCCTGAGCTAGGCAAGATGTCACGGGCTGAACTTGATGCAATCATGAGCAAAAGAACTTGGTAATTATGGCTGGCAAGAAACCCTTATCTACAAAAGGCTTTGCCAACGTTCCTGATGATGCGCCTGGTTTAGGTGCTGAATTAAATGATGAAGGAAGAAATAAATAAGTAAACATCTTCATCCAGTGGTTAAAAGTTATTTCGTACAGACTCCTCAATGGAATGAGGTACGCTCATATGATTGCCTTTGGAGCTAATTTAAATTACAAGCAAATGTCTTTAAAGAATTTCATTGCAGCTTTCCTCTTATTTTTATTGATCAGCGGTAAGCCAGCAGATCAATATCCACAGACGGAAATCACAAACGGGTTAATACGGGCACGTCTTTACTTGCCGGATAGCAAGGAAGGATTTTATCGTGGTTCACGTTTCGACTGGGCAGGTGTTATACCTCATCTGGAATATCAAGGTCATACGTATTTTGGTCAATGGTATACTCAGGAACATGACCCAACATTCCATGATCACATTGCAGGACCGGTAGAAGAATTCACACCGGTTGGTTATGATGGGGCAAACGTTGGAGATACTTTTCTCAAGATTGGTGTGGGTATGTTGGTAAAACCAGAAGAAGATAAATACTTTTTTGCAACTCCGTATAAGAATGTCAACTCAGGCACCTGGAAGACGAAGCAAAAATCAGATCAGGTGGAGTTTACTCAGAAGTTGGTTGATACGAACTATGCGTATGAGTACAAGAAGACGGTACAGTTGACTAAAGGAAAGCCTGAATTAGTCTTATCGCACACATTGAAAAATACGGGTAAGCAAGTTATTGAAACGAATGTTTATGATCACAATTTTTTTGTAATCGATCAACAACCGGTCAGCAATGATGTTGAAGTCTCCTTTCCATTTGCGCTCGCTAGTGAAACTCCTTCAGTACAACCTTTAGGAAAAGTACAAGACAACAAAATTCTTTTTGAACGGGAACTGATCAACAATGAACATCTTTATTATAGATCACTGACTGGATTTAGCAACAGCGTCAAGGACTATGATATAAAAATCGAAAATCATAAAACCGGAGCAGCAGTGAAAATTACGAGTGATCATCCACTTGCTAAATTGGTATTCTGGTCGGCACCCAAAACCGTGTGCCCGGAGCCATACATTCATCTCACCATCCGGCCAGACGAAACCGTTACCTAAAATAAATTATCAATTCTATATACTACCCGATTTAAAATGACATTGCGATTAGTAACAGTAGGTTTGTTAGTTCTTACCAGTTGTACAACAACCGATACGGAAAAGGAATCTTCCTTAATGGAAACAGGAAAAAATTATCCTGCGTATGGAGGTAACAAAGCCAATAACCGATATTCACCGTTAACACAGATTACCGCAAATAATGTTAACGATCTCGAAGTTGCGTGGACTTATTTTGCCAATGATACGATCAAATATCCCTCAAGACGGGAAATACAATGTCAGCCAATTGTAGTGGATGGAATATTATACGGTACGTCTTCTGAGCTAAATCTGTTTGCCTTGAATGCGGCCACCGGTGAACAACTTTGGAAGTTTGAACCAAACAGTGCAAAGGTTCATTCCAATCGTGGTGTTATGTATTGGGAAGATGGCGATGATAAACGTATTCTCTACTCGGCAGGATCTTTTTTGTATGCTGTAAACGCAGTGACAGGTCAACTAATCACTACGTTTGGTGATCAGGGAAAAACGGATTTGCATGAAGGGCTAATGGATACGGATTTAGGTCATGATGTGAAAGACCTTAACGTAACAGCAACCAGTCCCGGAGTCATTTATAAAAATACGGTGGTGATGGGATCAACTGTTTCCGAGGGTGGTGATTCTGCGCCAGGTTACATTCGTGGCTTTGATGTGATTACGGGAAAACTGAAATGGGTGTTTCATACGATTCCTAAGCCAGGCGAGCCCGGTTATGAAACATGGCCACCGGATGCGTATAAAAAAATTGGCGGAGTAAATTGTTGGGGCGGATTATCGGTTGATGAAAAGCGCGGAGTAGTTTACTTCGGTACTGGATCACCGTCATCGGATTTTTATGGCGGGGCACGTGAGGGTGCTAACCTTTATGCGAATTGCATTATAGCACTGGAAGCAGAAACCGGAAAGTTGAAATGGTACTTCCAGGCAATTCATCACGATCTGTGGGATCGTGATTTTCCTATACCACCCAACCTCACAACCGTC
>JBBSBG010000104.1:0-9273 GCA_038251495.1 Cytophagales bacterium | reverse complement strand
GGCATGCTCCATCTCCTTGTAAGTCATTTCATCAAACATCACATCCAAACCCAATTGCCCATCACTGACCCAATCGGGTATATCCTCACTGTTAAGGGTTATGGTTATTGTGTTATCCTGAACATAATTAATTACGGCATTTGTATGTTCTTTCTCGGGTTTGCCCGATGCATTGCAAAACAGGCTAACTAATTTGCCACTCTGAAAACTATGCGGTTGGTCGAGTTGGTGAATACGCTGAAGTTCAAGAATAATTCGTTCGCCTGTACCAATGTAATTGCGCATTAATCTTATTGGGTACCAGGTAACACCTTCTTTTACACGTTGTGTTAATGACCGCTGTAACACCTTTTGGCGGTATTGTTCTAAGTCGGCCTGCCGTTCCAGCTTAATTAGCTCAAGCGTTTTTTGAAGTTGTTCGCGGGGAGTCATGTTGTTTTAGTGGCGCAAAGATGCATGCGTATAGACGGATATAAAAATTTATGAAACACCATCTTTATTTTTTATCTTGACAGATATGAGTACGAGGAGCAGACTTAAAGAACTTCAGGCATTAAGAATTCGAAGAATCAACGTGGTGCGCAGTATCAAGGATATTATTTTTATCTCCCTTGGTGTGGCGGCAGCTGCGTTTGGATTAAAAGGATTTTTATTACCCAATCAGTTTTTGGATGGGGGAGTGATGGGGATTTCGCTGTTGGTAAACGTAGTTACTGGTATAGACCTGTCGGTGTTAGTTGTTTTAATAAATCTTCCCTTTGTTTTTATTGCTTACACGCAGGTCTCAAAAATATTTGCAATAAAAACATTGGTTGCCATTGCGCTACTGGCGGTTGTTTTGGCGGTTGTTGAATTTCCTATTATAACCTCCGATAAATTATTAATTGCGGTATTTGGTGGTTTCTTTTTAGGCCTTGGTATCGGACTATCCATTCGCGGTGGTAGTGTGATTGATGGCACCGAAGTACTGGCTATTTATAGCAGTCGTAAAACAACCTTAACAGTCGGTGATATAATTTTAGTCCTTAATATCCTTATTTTTTCAATGGCTGCCTATATTCTCAATATCGAAACCGCTCTGTATGCAATCTTGACCTATTTGGTAGCCTCCAAAACGGTTGACTTTGTTGTGCATGGCATTGAGGAGTACACCAGTGTTTTTATTGTTTCGCAGAAGAGTGAAGAAATTAGAGAAGCAATTACAAGTAAGTTGGGTCGTGGTGTTACTATACTAAAAGGTAAAAGTGGTTATGGTAAACAGGGGCATCAAACAAAAGAAGTAGATGTGATCTTTTCAGTAATTACCAGACTTGAGTTACAGCGATTTAAAACAGAGATAGCCAAAATTGATCCCGATGCTTTTGTGGTTGAAAATAGTGTGAATGATATTAAGGGTGGTATGATTAAGAAGCATTCCCTTCATGACTTTTAATTGAAAACCTTCAAGTAGGCATCAATATATTGATTCACACTTTTTCTTTTGTATTGCATAATGAAGCGTGGATGAGCCAGCGGAATGATGTTTTCAAAAAAATGATGTTCATCATTTAATTTAGATAAGAACTTATAATTTTCACCTTCGCCAAGGCAGTAAGCTGTTTTTGTATTGATGTCAAATTTTAACTGCGTAGTGATGCATGAAAGAATGAAGGGAGTTAAGCGTTTCGTTAGCTTCTTATCATCATAGTAATTCAAATTTTTACCTTCTTTGGTAAAACCAAGCGGTGAAACTGAACTGAAATAAAAATCTTTATAAAATTCGGATGGACTTCCATAAGCAGCAATCATCAGGTAAATGAAATCGGCTGAGAGTTCTGCTTTCTTTGATAGATCGTTTTCGATGCCACAGATAGTTTGAAGTTTAATCGGATCTGTAAATGGAATTCCTGTAAGGCCACCACCCAGGCGACCAGGATTGATTCCAAGAATTATGTTTCGAGGATTTGCATCAGCATAGTATTGAGTATAGAAACGTTTACACAAGTTGAAGACTTCAGCTTCTTGATAGGGATTAAGCACATGCACTCCACTGGGCAGGGCAGTAGGTGTTTTTAACGTGCTGAGAAATTGAAGTATCTTTTGTGAAAAGTGATTTGAATGCATTACTAATGTTCGAGAAAGGCTTTTATCTTTCTGGACTCTCCAAATAGTATTAATGTGTCGCCAGTTCTGAACTCTGTGCTGGGTGTCAAAATTCCCAAAGTATGTTTTTTCATACGCGTAGCACCTAAAATATTTTTCTCTTCAAAATTTCGCTTGATCGATACCAATTGAATTTCATACGCATTCAGAAAGTCAACATCCGAAACTTTAGTTCCTATAAGGCGACCGGGTACATTTGCTTCCACAATCTGATATTGATCGCACACCCGATGCGAATCAATCACACCATCAAAACTTAATTGATGCGCCATTCGATCAGCCGAATTCTGTTCGGGATAAACAAACTCGGTAAGCCCCATTGTTTCCAATACAGTCTTTTGCAACGTTGAAGTTACCCGACTGATAATTCGCTTAACGCCAATTTGTTTTAACAGTGCTGCCAGCAAAATGATAGTGCCTTCATTTTCACCGATAGCAATTATCACGGCATCGGTTTCTTTTAAAGGAAGATCCTCAATGGCTTCGCGGTTCGTGGCGTCCATGGTTACCGTGTATGTGATTCGGTTCTTCAATTTTTCAGTGCGGGCGGGTACATTGTCAATCCCAAAGACCTCGTGGCCTAATTCGACAAGTTTACTTGCCAGCGAAGCACCATAACTTCCAATTCCAAATACAATGAATTTCATATAACAATAAAGTTAATACATTATTTCTTCAACAGGATATTGATAAGGCTGTTGCTGCACTTTGGTTACAAAAGCCATTAAAAGCGTAAGTGCACCAACCCGACCTATAAACATCGTGAG
Organism: Cytophagales bacterium; assembly: GCA_038251495.1. Classification (GTDB taxonomy): domain Bacteria; phylum Bacteroidota; class Bacteroidia; order Cytophagales; family Cyclobacteriaceae; genus ELB16-189. The sequence goes on along the minus strand of JBBSBG010000104.1, from coordinate 6,364 downwards.
GATTAGAACGATTTTACTTGTATCAGAAAGTTCAGGAGTAATACCAAGCGTAAGACCTACCGTGCTATAGGCTGAAAAAACTTCAAAAGCAATTTTCAAGAGGCCTTGCTCACCGTCATTCACTGAAATCATGAGTACCGCTAATCCAATGATCAGCAACGATAAAAGAATAACCGCGAACGCTTTGTTTATCGATTGCTCTCCAATTTGAGTGCGATACGCATCTGTTTTATCTTTTCCAAAGATGATAGAGCGAAGATTTAGGAAAGCGACAGCGGCTGTGGTAGTTTTTATTCCACCACCGGTAGATGATGGCGAAGCCCCAATCCACATGAGTAATAGATAGACCATAACAGTTGGTAACGTTATTTTGGTTAAGTCAACTGTGTTGAACCCGGCTGTGCGGGGAGTTACTGAACCAAAAAAGGAAGTCACAAATTTTCCAAACAGTGTAGGGTGCTCTGCAAGTGAAGCATTTTGTTCAAAGATAAGATAGGAACAAAACCCAAACACTAACAATATAAATGTTGTGGTCAGCGCAATTTTTGAATTGACCTGAATGATTCTGGTGTGATATTCTTGCAAGGGATTTTTAAGAAGCCTATTTAATATATTACTCATTTTTGTTCGAATGAAAGAAAATATATTAAATGTGATGGGAAAACCCATTCCGCCCAGAATTATTAAAAAAGCAATAATTAAATGAACAGGATAGTTGAACCGGATTATTGATTCATGTAGTCCGTCAGGAAGTGTGGAAAACCCAGCATTACAAAAACCAGAAATGGAATGAAAGATGGAAAAGAAAACTTGCTGCTCCTTTTGTGGAAATAGATTTTCATCGATGGAGATGAAAATTAAAAATGCACCGATTGCTTCAAAGAAAAGCGTTACTAAAATAATCCGACTCACAATGGTAATCACGTTGCTCATGCGTTTGCTGCTTACCATATTTTTAAGCGCCATTTGATTATGAAATGAAACTGAGCCAACTGCGAGATAGGCAAACAAACCTGTGAATGTCATAATACCTAATCCACCTATTTGTATCAGAAAGAGGATGATTATTTTCCCAACACTTGTGAAGTGAGTTGAAGTATTAACAACGGTGAGACCTGTAACACACACCGCGCTTGCAGAAGTAAAAAAAGCATCAATCGCGCTGATGCCTTCAAACGTTGCCTTGGGCAACATAAGAAGAAGTGCGCCAGCAACTATAATAACAGCAAAGCTTACAATAAAGATAAATGCGGTGTTTTGTCGTCTACGATAAAGATATTTTAGAACCCCGGATGCTTCCGTTAAAAAAAGAAACAGAATGCCGGAATAGAAAATCAATTTTCGTACAAGCAGATCTGTAGTGTTGTCCGTATCGGTAGCAATTATTTTTCTTAACTCATAATGGAGATAATAAACCAGAATGACTAAGGCGAAATTGTAGAGATGTGCCTTTATTTTTTTTACTTCCACCCATTCGGAGATAAAGCGGATGACAAAAAGAATTTTAAAGCTTAGCAACACCAGCAAGAGTGCTTGGTACAATCTTGCATCGTGACTATAAAATGAATTAAATCCGAAATCATAAATCACCAATCCAACTGCCGCCATTGTGGCAAGGGGTATCAGCGTATTACTTACTTTATAGATAATTTTTAGCGCATGGACGATAGTAAACTTGCTTTGACTTATTACCTGATCGGTGAGCTCTCGTCTCATCAATCGGTAAAACAGAATGATTTTTTGTTTAGTCTTTTTTAGCATTTTTCGCTAAGGAGTTTTTACCTGATTACGATCGAGGCAAACTGTGGCTATTGTTTTAAACAACTCCACTAAGTAAAGCAACCATTTTTTTTATCAGGATCAAATTAACGTTGTTATTTCGGCAGTTAAAACTTTTTTAGTATTTATCAGAATTTGATTGTATTTCAAATAGAAAGGATATGTTGGTTAGCGGAAAATTTGTCACTAATAAAGCAAAACACCCGAACGTGCCAAGTAGCATCGTTCTTAGACAGTAATAAATTCTACTCTAAAAGTTTTACTAATTTTTTTAATTCTTTATGATTCCGTTCAGAGTGTATCCCGTTCGTGATGCCATCTTTTTCGCGGGTGGTTAATCGCCAACTTAAAGAAGCGCGGGTACTATTTTGCCGGATGCTATCCATCTTTTGCAAGATCGGGATGTAACTTTCAGATTGATACTGCAAGTCAATCCGATCGATGGGAACGTTTAGCCATGAGTGCGCCTGCCCAATGAGCATGTCGCTGCTTATGTCTTGAAAGTTTTCGAAGTTATTGTACACGCTACTGATCGGTTGAGTAATATTATCCATAATGGTTTGGCCGCTTTTTGCAGTGATTGTTCCGAGTTTAGGTGAATCGCGAATCGAAATGAAAATCACCCCCGAAGTATTTTCCCCAACCCACGTGCGAAAGGCATACAGAAACCGGATGGCATCCGACATGCCAAAGTTATCAGAAATGCCCGCATCCATAATTTGAATGGGTGGGTCGGTAGGTAACGTGGTGTTGGGAGTTATGTACGGAAATGTTGCACTCATGCGGAGTGCGGAAAGAAAGCGAAGGTCTTCAGAATCCTGTTCCTTGAAGAAACGAAGAAAATCGATGCCACTCACTTTTAATTGATGGTAGTCAGTAAAGTTCATTTCTTCCGAATTCATAAATGAAACTGATTTGGAAGCGATATATACTTTGCGGCCATCGTTGATTACCGTGGGCGCTAAAATAACCATAGGTGTTATGCCCTTACCTTCCACTTCTGCGTAGGCGCGAATGGGTTTGTCCATCAGTCCTTCAGTAATTCGATTCAACTGATCTTCAAATGTAAAGGCACGGTCGCGCTCGTAAGCTTTACCAGCATATTCAAACTTGGTAAACCCAACAAACAAATCGTTGGCAAGTAAACTGAAGATGAGTGGGTTTAAATTATCACTCGAAATTCTTTGACGGTGACTATTGGAATATGGTTTAACATCTTCACCTAATATTTCTCTTAATTTTAACTCACGAAAGTAACTTGCTCCAATCAAGCCGCCCGAAGCACCTGTAATCAAAACGCTGTTTTTCATTAGCTTCCCGTTGGTTAAACTGTCGGCATGCTGTAGCGCATTCAGTGTCCATAAAGAAGCACGTTTGCCACCACCACTGGCGCATAGAAAAATCATTTTAGGTTTTGCGTCCCCAAATTTATTACGCCAGTTTTTAAGCTGCTCCAAAACAACCTGACGGTCGGCCTCCATTACTGTTCTGTCTAGTTGATTTTGCAGTGTTGCGATCGAGTATTCCACAGGAGGCCTGCTATAATCCAATCCAAAGGCTTCGTATTTTTTTGAGAAGAAATTTTCTCCTACCAGATGATTCACAAAAAGAAAAATCACCAAGCCAGCCGTTGCCGACCAGCCACCAAACCAATAAGAAAAAGCCCCCGACAGCATTACAAAAATGGTGAGAAAAACCATGAAGCTGCAGGCGGCAGGAATTTGAAACGCTGGATAATCCTTGAAAATACCCAACACCAGAACCATAAAGAAAATAAATAATTCAATTATTACCAGGTTAAAGTGATTTTGGTCAAATACCTGAAGTACAGTTGCCTTATCATAAAAAACATTTTCTTCAACCGGCCTAGGGCGTAAGTCGCCATTTATATAGTAATCAACTCGCACTTGTTTCTTGCGCACGATGTCAAGTTTTTTCATCGCACTGGCGCGGGTCACTTTCACATTTTGTTTAATCTTTTCATCAATGCGGCAAACAACGTATTTAAAAATGTCTTTGTTTGTAAACTTAAAGTAGACTGAGAATATCAATGTCATCACAATGTATCCGACAAACAATCCAGCCAGGTTGAAAGTGAGGACCCTACTAGAACTGTATTCGTTAGTGATTTGAAAAGCTATTATTTGATATACATAGGTGATGAGAAAGATGACTGGTATAATGCTGTTGTTGATTGTAAACTTTTTAAAAGGATTACTTAATGCTCCTACAAAAGAAAACCGATGGCCATCAGTAATGTAACTGGTAATATGAAAAGCCATGGTGAAGCCGGCTGTCAGCAAGCCCATCATAAAGAAACTTGTGAAATTTACTTTGTTGAGGTATTCGGGGTCGAGAAATAGATAAGGGATGCCCAGGTACTTACCAAAGTTCCCAGTGATCATAGCAAATAAAACAATCCAACAAAGGATTAGAACGTGATTGCGCCTGAAGTTATTGAGTAATAACTGAATGGGAAATGAATAGAATACTTTAGGAAGAAAGAAGTAGAGTTTTCTCATGCACTTAATTGTTCAAGTTATGAAATTTAGATCATCTCCAAAAACTAGGTAAGTGTGCCTCAAAATTCGTAACTCGTAACCTGTAATTTAATTCCAGATTTGGATAAGACATTTTCCATTTATAGATCATCGGCTGGTTCAGGAAAAACCCGAACCTTAGCAAAGGAGTATTTGAAATTGGCGCTGCGATCGCGGGCTGATTACTTCAAACACATTCTGGCCGTAACCTTTACCAACAAGTCAACGCAGGAAATGAAGGATCGCATTCTGGCATACCTGGATGGCTTTGCCAATGGCCGCGATAATGATCTATCGGAAGAATTGCGGAAAGAGCTTGAATTGGACGAATCCACCTTTCAATTGTATGCGCAGAAAGCACAAGCCGAGATACTTCATAAATACTCGCAGTTTTCTATTAGTACGATTGATGCCTTTTTTCAAAAAGTGATTCGCTCGTTTACGCGTGAAGCGGGTTTGGCGGGCGACTATCGCTTGGAGGTAGAGCAGCAGCCTGTGATGGAAGAAGTGATCGATAATTTGATCGATGAGTTGGGTACCAATGAACAGCTAACCAAATGGGTTGTTGATTTTGCCAACGAAAATCTTGTAAATGAACGGGCATGGGATGTTCGCAGTAGCCTGATAAGGTTTTCAGAAGAAATTTTCAAAGAAGAATATCGGGAGATTGAAGTTGAAGTTGAGAAGATAACATCAGTTGATAATTTTTTTCCGGATTTATTGACTAAGCTTAGAAAGCGAAGGTTTGAGTTTGTAAAAACGGTAGTAGCTAAAGCGAAGGAAGCGACTGAAATTATCCAACAAAATGGATTGACCAACGATGATTTTAAATATGGCGGGGGCGGAGTTTACGGCTGGTTTCAGAAAATTGCAAGAATAACTTCTGTTAGTGATTTCAACGAAAAGGAATTAGGTAAACGACCGCTTGGTGATTATCAGATTAGTAAAAATTTTCCAAGTAAGGATACAGCCCACGCAGGGTTGATGATGAAACTAGCGGAGGAAAGACTAATTCCAATTCTGCTTGACTTGCTTGAGTATCGAGAGAAAAACTACAAGGCCGCGATTTCGGCCGATGTTGCATTGAATAACTTTTACTCGTTTGGGTTGATCATCGACATTTCGCGAAAGTTAAAAGAATACAAAGAAGAAAACGGCATTATGCTGCTGGCGGATGCGCCTCGCTTTTTAAATGGTGTGATTCAGGATAGCGACACGCCTTTTATCTATGAGAAGGTAGGCTCGTTTTATAAAAATTACCTAATCGATGAATTTCAGGATACTTCGGGGTTGCAGTGGAAAAATTTTCTTCCCTTACTCACTAATGGGTTGGATCAGGGCTTCCCAAGCATGATAGTGGGCGATGTAAAGCAAGCGGTGTATCGCTGGCGCGGAGGCGATCTTAATTTGCTGCAGCAACAGGTTGAAATGGAAGTTGGTGCGCATCGCATAAACAGCAAAGAACTGAATCACAATTATAGAAGCGCGGAGGCGGTTGTGTCTTTTAACAATCAATTATTTAAATCGCTCGCAAACCTTGTGGCGGCTGAAACCGGAAAAACAATTTCAACAGATGCTTATCACGATGTAGAACAACAATTGCATAAGAAGGAAACTGGGTTTGTGTCAATTGAAGTGATCAATGACGAGGATGATCTTAAATGGCGGGACGTGGCCTTGCAGAAAGTACCCGGTTATCTGGAAAGGCTGCAGGGGTTAGGTGTTGCGTTAAAAGATATTGCCATTCTGGTTAGGAAAAATAAAGAAGGCCAGCAGATTGTAAAGTATTTGCTCGATTATAAAAAATCAGATCACGCAAAAAAAACGAATTGTCACTATGAAGTTGTCTCCAACGAATCGCTTCGGTTGGATGGTGCCAGTTCAGTGAATTTGCTCGTTAGTGCGTTGCGTTATTTATTAAATCCGGAAGATGCGATTGCCCGCGCTCAGTTAGGGTATGAATACGCGCGACTGCATGAAGCAGAACGACCCCTTACTGAAGTTTTTGCAGTAAGTAATCAGGTTGACTTTGAAAACAATTTGCC
>JBBSBG010000103.1:0-9278 GCA_038251495.1 Cytophagales bacterium | reverse complement strand
CATTTAAGCCAACCTTACCTAAGAGACTTCTTATTATTACGTATCAACTATATCAACCGTTTTAAAGCTATAATTGAAGAAGGGGCCAGTACTGGCGAATTCAAAGACGACATTGATAAAAAGTTAGCGGTAATGACTCTGTTCTCCTCCCTCAACTGGATGCCTATGTGGTATGATCCTTCCAGTAAAATTGATCCAACAGACTTAGGTCAGCAACTTGCTGATATGTTAGTCAATGGCTTAAAGAAAGTCTAAGCGCCAATTTCCCTTATTTATTAACAGTTACCAGTAAACCATCTTATGGTTAGTACTGTTATATTTGCAAACGATTGTTAGGATAACTAAATTCCATATTATGTACGGTGGCGGAAATACATTTGAGGGCATTAAAACGGATAGTATTGCTGATGAGGATCCAATTTTATTAGCTGCGTTTGAAGCCCGCATTGAGCGTGGAGAAAAAATTGAGCCATCCGATTGGATGCCGCAACTTTATCGCAAGCAATTAATACGCATGATTGAGCAACATGCGCACAGCGAAATTATTGGTGCACTGCCTGAAGGAACATGGATCACGCGCGCTCCCGGATTTAAACGTAAAATGTCGTTAATGGCCAAAGTTCAGGATGAAGTAGGTCATGCTCAACTTTTATATAGTGCAGCCGAAACGCTTGGCAAACCGCGCGAACAAATGATCGAAGACCTGATCAATGGTAAATCCAAATATTCAAACATCTTCAACTACCCTACTTTTACGTGGGCGGATTGTTGTTTTATCTCATGGCTGGTAGATGCCGGGGCTATTGTAAATCAATTAGCCAATGCAAAAGGAAGTTATGGCCCGTATTGTCGCGCGTTAGATCGAATTTGTGCCGAAGAATCATTTCACTTAAAGTATGGTCATCATTGTGTGATCTACCTTGCCTCGGGTACCGATAAACAACAGAAAATGTTTCAGGAAGCATTGAACCGCTGGTGGCCACCGATGATGCACTTCTTCGGTCCTTCCGATAAAATTTCTGCGCACACAGAAGTGCTTATGCGGTGGAAAGTAAAGATGGGTACCAACGATGAAATGCGAAATCAGTTTTTAGATATGTATGTTCCTAAAATTTGGGAACTCGGTTTCACTATCCCTGATGAGAAGTTGAAAAAAAATGAAACTGGTAAGTGGGAATACACTGAACCCGATTGGGAAGAATTCAAGCGAGTAATAAATGGCGATGGCCCTTGCAATAAAGAACGATTAGAAGTACGAAGGATTGCAGAAGAGCGGGGCAAGTGGGTGCGCGATGCACTGAAGTCGCCTAAAGCTAAATATGTAATGCCGTTAGCCTGATTAATTCAAAATTTAATGTTCAAAATTGGGCGCTGAATTTTTGATGTTTGTTAAAAGTGATTTTGATTTTTAAATTTTGAGCTTTGAATTCAATAGATCCACGTGTTAACCGATTGCCAATTGTAGAAATTGTTAAGCCCAAAGCTCCGCTTGATCAATTTGGAACGTATGAGGTTTTTGTAGAACCAAAGCCGGGAAAGCCTTTTCAGCATGAAGGCGCGGTGCATGCCCCTAACCTTGAGATGGCTTACATACTTGCGAAAGAAACCTTCACCCGCAGATTTACTTGTTCATCGCTATATGTTGTTGATACACGTGATGTTTTTGTTTCGCCCTTAACAGAAGGCGACCAAAATGTATTTGACCTAATTGAAGAATCTGAATCGGCAAATGGAACTTCTGATTTTGAAATCTATCAGTTATCGAAGCGTGGCAAGCAACATGTGTTTCTCGGATCAGTAAAAGCAAGTACTCCACAAGAAGCTATAGCAATTGCCAAAACAAAATTGAATACCGGCAAGATGGTCTATAATATCTGGGCAATTGAAGCAAACAAAATTAGATTCACTACTGAAGAAGAAAAAGAATACTGGATTACGTTACCGGAAAAGAAATTTCGCGATGCATCGAATTATAAAGGTGGTGATAAGTTGAAACAATTTTTAGAAAAAGTGAAAGCATGAACAATCAGGCACTAAAAGAATTACTTTATAAAATGGCCGATGATCAGCTCATACTTGGTCATCGCAACTCAGAGTGGACGGGCATGGGACCTTTACTGGAAGAAGATATTGCATTCTCTTCCATGGCTCAGGATAAAATTGGTCAGAGTCTGGCGCTTTATACTTTGCTGCAAGAGTTAGGAGAACGTGATCCCGACACAGTCGCCTTTACCCGAAACGCCAATCAATTTCATAATTGCCAATTGGTTGAGTTACCTAATCAGGAATATGATTTTAGTTTAATCCGGCATTTTCTTTTCGATACGGCCGAAGCTTTGCGATTTGAAATGCTGAGCGAATCTTCATACGAACCTTTAGCCCAACTTGCCAGAAAAATTCGAGGCGAACTTCGCTACCACACACTTCACGCTAACACGTGGATCAAGCAACTCGGCACGGCAACTCCTGAAAGTATTGACCGACTTCAAAAATCATTAGAGAATGCCCTGCCCTTTGCGCTAGGCATCTTTGAGCATTCACCCCATGAGCAGGAATTAATTTCTTCAAACATTTTTCTTGGCGAAGAAACCTTAAAGAAACGATGGAAAGAAAAAGTTGAGTCCGTTATTTCTCAAACCGATCTAACCTTGCCCGACTGGATTTTGGTAGAACCAACTTTTGGTGGAAGAATTGGCGAGCACACCGCGCACCTGCAACCTTTACTGGATGAGATGAGTGAAGTGTTTAAGATTGATCCAACTGCAGAATGGTAGGTTGGAGTATTGAGTAGATAGTTTTGAGTAGGTAGTAAAGGATAGAAGTTAGAAGTTAGACATTTGAAGTATTAGAGTCCCTATAGAGACGAAATATCGGTTGCAAAAAATTATCTATTCAAATATTAAGTCCCATTGGGATGAAAAAAAATTGGTTTCAAAAGAACAAATATTAACGTGGTTGGAGGAAGTAAAGGATCCTGAAATTCCTGTGCTTTCATTAGTGGATTTAGGTGTAATCACGGATGTGATTGTAAATTCTGATCATGTGCTTGTTGAAATGACACCCACGTTTGTCGGATGCCCAGCCTTGGATTACATGAAGCTGGAGGTAGAGACGTTACTTAAAACAAAAGGATTTAATCCTCACGTAAAGGTAAGTTTCAGAAAGCCCTGGAGTTCCGATCTGATTTCAGAAAAAGGGAAAGCGGCTCTAAAAAAATATGGCCTCGCTCCGCCTCCATCCAATAAAATTTTTACTGATCTTGAAATTCTGGAGACAGCTATTTGCCCGCGATGTGATGGCGACAATACTGAAATGAAAAGTCCGTTTGGACCAACGCTATGTAGAGCTTTATTCTATTGCCATGATTGTAAAGAAGCATTCGAGCAGTTTAAACCTCTATAGATTTTTCTTAAACACATATTTATTTTCTGTGCGCCTTATCTTTCTCCCAATAGCTATCAGATAGCCATCGGGAGTGATTAGGTATTTTAGCAGTTTGAAAATAGCGTATTAATTTCTAAATTAGTATGAACGAAATTAGTTAACCAGCGTTAACGCATTCAAAATCAAGTTTTACATTAATATTTATTACATCATGAACATTTTTGTAGCCCGATTAAACTTTAAAACCAGCTCAGAAGAACTCGAAGCTGCGTTTGCCAAATTTGGTCCAGTGTCGTCAGCAAAAATTGTAAAAGATCGCGACTCAGGCCGCTCAAAAGGATTTGGCTTTGTTGAAATGCCCAATAACGAAGAAGCAAATCAAGCGATTGCCGCCTTAAACGAAACTGAACTGGACGGTCGCACTATTGTGGTGAAGCCAGCTAATCCGAAAGCTCCGGCAGAAGGCGGATAATCATAACCGATTGAGAAATTATATTCCTTAAAAAGCGAGACCACCTAAGCTCGCTTTTTCTGTTTTCAGTAAAACAATCGTTGCAATACCCTATTCGAATCTTTACTTTAGAACTTGATCTAATCCTTAATGAAAGACGAGAATAGTTCCAGCTCAATCACCACCAGACAAATTGGATTCCTGGCAGGACCACTTTCGTTTTTTTTTATTTTCTTTTTGGTTGATCCCACATTTATTTCGCCCGGGGCACATAAAGTTTTGGCAATAGCTGCCTGGATGATTATCTGGTGGATAGCTGAAGCGGCTCCTATTCCTATCACTGCACTGTTACCATTAATTGCATTTCCTGCTTTGGGTGTTATGAAGATGAGCGAAGCGGCTGCTCCATACGCAAATCCAATCATATTTCTTTTCATGGGTGGATTTATGATTGCCATAGGGTTAGAGAAGCATCGACTACACGAACGCATCGCTCTTAATCTTATTCGCATTACAGGGACATCGGGTAACGGAATCATTCTTGGATTTTTAATTTCGACAGGATTTATCAGCATGTGGATTAGTAACACCGCCACTGCCATGATGATGCTTCCTATTGCAATTTCAGTAATCAACTTGTTAAGTACAGAAAGAAAAAATAATCCTGAAGTAGAAACGGTTGGCGAACGAAATTTTGGAATTGGGTTAATGCTGATTATTGCATACGCGGCAAACATTGGAGGTGTTGGCACACTCATCGGCACACCGCCTAATGTGGTATTAGCAGGGTTGCTCGATCAGTATTATCAACAAAAAATTCAATTTGGAAAATGGATGCTGATTGGAATTCCGATCAGTGTAACGCTTTTAACGGTATGTCACTTAGTTATTACCCGAATTGTATTCCCCAACAATCTAAAAAAAATTCATGGTGCTGACATGCTGATTAAAACAAAACTTCTTGAGCTGGGATCGATCCGTAAGGAAGAAAAGTTAGTCATGATCATTTTCGGTATCACTTCAAGTTGCTGGATATTTCAACAGCCGATTAATTTATTGATTGGTGCCGATCTTCTCAACGATACTAATATTGCCATGGCAGGCGGATCATTAATGTTTGTGGTACCCAGTAGTTTGAAAAAATTTACATTTCTGCTTCACTGGCGTGATACTGAAAAGCTTGCGTGGGGAATTTTGATTCTTTTTGGAGGAGGATTATGCCTTGCACAAGGATTATCCAATGCTGGAATAATTCAAGCTGTTGGTGTTCGCATTGCAGAGCAAAGTAATTCTATAAACTTATTGCTATTAGGATTAATAACTGCATCAATATTTATTACCGAACTAATGAGCAATGTGGCGCTCGTTCAGATTTTCATTCCGGTAGTTTTTGGAATCGCTATTAATCTTGGTTTGGATCCGTTAGCACTTGGTATACCTGTTACGATTGGCGCCAGTATGGCTTTTATGATGCCAGTATCTACACCCCCAAATGCAATCGTGTTTTCCAGTGGCCGCATGAAGGTGAAAGATATGATGCGTGCCGGGCTAGTGATGAATCTTATCTCGGTAGTAATAATTTACCTGGCAGCAAAGACATTGATCCCTTGGGTATTTTAGATAATTGTCAATCGAAAACTATTTGAATTGCCGTCAGATTTTTTTTTAACCTGACGATGACTACCATGGATGACAGCCACAGATTCACTGATTAAATTCACCAATTACCATCAGGTCTTTCGATTTTAGATTTGGGCTGACCAAAGTCTGTGAAATGCGGAGGGTCGTGGCTCACGATAGCGATCGGGAGCGATGACAGATAGAACAAAATATCACTCACCCTCCCCTAACGTGTCATCGCGGGCGAGTGGGCGAAACTTAAAACATGGGTAGGAAATTAAAACGAGATCCGCGATCTCGAAAATGGTATGACGGGATTGCGCTTGCCTGCCACAGGCAGGGGTCTCGCTGGAGAGTGAATTTTAATTATAAAGTGTTGACACTCGTCCACAATGACAGGGAGATTTTTAGTCAGCCTTCGCTTAAATTTTAAAAGTTATATGCTCTTAATGAGTTTCCGTTCTACCTTTCTTTTCCTCAACCATGTACGAAATTCCAAGACCCAAACCTCCAAAAATCAAGATCATAGAAAAGTAAGCTACCTCTTCCATGTCAAATGCACGGTCGAGCCAGTAGCCCATCAAAAGCCCGATGCCTGCGCCTACTAATAATAGGGAAGCACGTAAAGCTCCGGAAGTAAACCGTTGTTTTTTGAACAGATCAGGACTCAGGCCTTTATCGATGATTGACATCCGTTCTATGTTCTCAAATTTTCGGATGTAAACGATCATAATAAATGCTCCTAGCGTAATGATGATTGGTAACATGATACCCAGTATTGGAACTATAATTTGATCTTCCATAATATAATTGTTTTAAAGTTGGCTCTAAGACGCAGGCGAATTCAAGCCGGTTACATCGAACTTCAAAATTTCTTTATAGAAATATAAATCCTGGCAAAGGTGTAACTTCAAAAGAAAAAAGCGCGTCAAAGAACCGTGATCACACCACAGGAAGAATATTCGCTGATTGATAAGATATTAGCCGGAGACCAGCAACAGTATAGCATACTGGTGGATGGCTATAAAAGCTATGCGTTTACGATAGCCTTTAAGATTTTAGGAAATCGACCCGAAGCTGAAGAAGCTGCTCAGGATGCTTTTATAAAGGCATTTCAATATTTAAAGAACTTTAACCGGCAGGCAAAGTTTAGCACATGGTTATATCGAATCGTGTTTAACACCGCTATTAGTTATAAACGAAAAAGCAAACAGACCTTTCAAAGTATTGAAAACACCATAGTTGAATATTCCGACCGAGCCGATAAACAGATGGAACGCGATGATAAACAACTATACGTAGGCAAAGCAATGGATAGCTTGAACGAAACTGATCGACTGGCCATTCAACTTTTCTATATAAAGGAGTTTTCGTTGGAAGAGGTGGCGGAAACCATGGGACAAAACATGAATACATTAAAGGTGAGAATTCACCGGGCTCGTCTCCGATTAGCCGATGAATTAAAGAAAATATTAAAGGAAGAAGCATTAACTTTATAGCATATGAACAAGCTATCGTTGGAAAAGGATGAACTCTTACTTCGCTATTTGGATAGCGAATTAAATAAAGAGGACAGACTACAAATTGAAGCTGAACTTGAAGCCTCAGAACTTTTGCGCAGTCGGTTGGACGAACTTAAAGCAGTGAATTTATTCCTGCTTCAAAAAGCTTCACTTGAAAGTCCGTCTAAAAACTTTACTCAAAAGGTAATGAGTGGCTTGGATGCGAAGTTGACTACTTCCTTTTCTCCGCGCCAGGGCGTATTGCTTTTGCTGGGCACCATTGTAGCATCCGGTATTGCACTTGCGTTGCTATCGGCTGGTGTGTTTGATGCTCCTACAGTTCCGTTGGTATTGGATTCGCCTTTGAAAAATAACTGGTTCAACATTCCGTCAATCAGCATCCCGTTTAACGGGAAAATTCTGATTAACGGAATTTTAATTTTGAACTTAGGACTTGCCTTAGTTTTATTAGACCGTACTATTCTCAAACCAATTTTTCAAAAGCGAGTTTCAGCGCGGTTGTAAGTTTGCTGAAATGATTCTCTTGGAGAAACCCTATGCAATTGTAATTACAACATTGCCAATCTTTTCACCTTTTTCTACATAGCGGAACGCATCGGCAACTTGTTCGAGTGGGTATTTTCTATCAATCACGGCTTTAAACTTTCCTTCCTCAATCAATCTTTTTATTAAAAGAACACTTCCCTGTTTATCTAGCGGCAGCGGGAATTTAACCTTCTTACCGCCACGTATCTTTGTGATTAAAGGCAAGTAAATATTCTCGCCACCTGGTCCGAGTTCGGATGAAATGTATACACCATCCGGCATTAATAATGGTTTGCATTTTGAAAAAGTGCTTTTGCCAACTGTGTCAAAAACGTACTGATACTTTTCGCTTGATTTTGTATAATCCTCTTTCGTATAATCGATTAGCGTTGTAGCTCCCAATGATTTCATTAGTTCGAAATTCTCCGTTTTGCAAACAGCCGTTACTGCAGCTCCAAAGTAAACGGCTAACTGAACTGCTGCCGAGCCAATAGCTCCGGTTGCACCATACACCAAAACCTTTTGACCTTTTTCAAGCGTTACCTTATTGATAAAATTATACGCGTAATGCGCGCCTTCTAAACTTGCCGCTGCTTGTTCATAAGATATTGCCGGCATGGTTGCTATGGCTTTTGTCTCGGCTATTGTCAGATACTGGGCATGAGACCTTACACCCCCATCATCAAATCCGAAAACTTTATTACCAACTTTGTAAGAGGTAACTTTTTTACCGATTGCCTCGATCTCTCCAGCAAAGTCGGTTCCAAGAATTGGATTTGATGGTTTACGGAGCCCGGTAAAAAATCTCATGATAAATGGTTTCGCCCGAAGCATTGCACAGTCTGTTCGGTTGACTGTTGCTGAATAAACCCGAACCAATATTTCCTGATCGCCAGGAGACGGTTTAGCAACTTCTTTTATTTGAAGAACATCAGGTGAGCCATACTCAGTATAAATACTCGCTTTCATGTAAACGAATTTAGTTCTGTTTGCAAGTTGATTCTTGCTTTTGACTCATGCGCGATTGCAAACTGATTGGTTTTGAAAATTCTTTCCATGTAGAGAAAATGTTTTAACACTTTTCTTCTGCCGGGATTGTAAACAAGATCGGGATAAATGGAAAATTCTTTTCGGATTTGGTTTGAGTAAAGCTTATATACTTCCGGTGTGGCACCAAGGATGGAAAGATCGGCATCCGTAAATAAGTTGGTTTCAAAATCAGCGTCAGTATGTTTCTTTGTTGCCAGGATTAATTGCTCGCAACGTGCAATTAAATTCTCCGGAACGGAAATTTTCGTTAGTTCCTTTCTGGCAAACTCAGCACTCTTTTCTTCATTATTATTTTTCAATGTATTGTACACTACATCATGATACGCAATGGCAAATACAATTACATCCCAACTTGCGAATTCTTCTTTGTTGTCTGCTAATTCAGTTAACAAATTATCCAAATGATTGAGAGTGTGATAATGACGATCGCTACTAGTGTATTCCTTTTCAACTCTTTCCCACATGGCCAGGCAACGCTCGCTATCAGAAGAATAATTTTGAAGGCTTTTAAGAAACTCGGTTTTAATCATAGATTAGTTTTCATCAAGATCAATCTCAAAATACTTTGCGCCTTCAATTGGATTAAAGCGATACGGTTCAATCTCATAGAAGCCTGCTTGCTTATATAAGTTTATGGCCTTGTGCATGGTAGCTAACGTATCCAATCTCATTTTGCTATAACCTAATTGCTTACCTACTTCAATTGACTTCTTTAAAAGCTGCTT